>NZ_JBNUPN010000002.1:0-130995 GCF_050409405.1 Facklamia sp. P13069
AAAGTAAAAAATAGAGTTGAGGCCTTCGGCCATCAACCCTATAAATTATAGAACCTGATTTTTTCATTAGTCTTCCTCCTTGAATTTTGACATGAAAAAAACGGGCCGAAAGCTAAGGAATATCCTTACAATCTAGCCCGTCTAGCGGTTCTGCTTAATTCTTATTTTTATTTTTATTTTTCTGAGTTACCTGCGCTTCTTGAATGGTTACACTATCGGATGGAAGAAATTGAATCTTGGTTTCAATTCCTTTGCTAACAATAACAACCGTTTTCTGTTTCAAATCGAGCTCACAGACTTTCTTGTTCCTCGAATTCCTTATTTCGAGCATCCGAATCCTCCTACTATATTCAATTGAGTCCATGTGATGACTCATAGTTTCTCATCACTTTATTCAAAACACAACTTATATGATAAATGGCTTATAACAAAACAAAATAGCAAATTAAAAGACAACTAAGCGATTCTTTTTCTTATAGCTATAGGTAGCAGGCTCCCCCTTCCTCAGATTTATTGTTAAATGTTGATCAACAATTTGAATTATACATATTTTTAAAGCCTTTGCAATACTCTTAAGTTTAAAATTTTTAATAATTGAAATTTTTATTTAAAAAAGGGCCTCTTTTCCTCACTCTAAGCCGATATCATACTCTTATTAAAATAAAAACATATATTTAAGATGATATAAGCAGAAGTGTGAAGAAAAGATAGTAGCTTTGACAATCGGTTAAAAGTTGACAAAATTTTAAAAAATTATAAAAAGTTGCTGACTAGAAAATAAAAGAGCCAATAGCTCGGATCGCTATCAGCTCTGAGGGGCAATAGTCAAGATTTAGCGTTCAGCTTTACTCGCAACCAATACCATCATTATCTCGGTCTAAGTGTGGACCATATCCAGGTTGTCCACGATAGACGGGAGCGGCTCCTGCTTGACGGGCAATGGTACAGTTCGCATAATAAACATTTTGCTCTGGGGCTGGTTCTGTATTAGTGTCAACAGGTTCTTTTGACACTACTGGCGCTGAAACTTCTTCCGTTTGATTAATGTATGAATTATTAGATTCTTGCGTTGGATGGGATGGGTTATTTTTGCTCGGTAATTCAAATAAAGCATTTGCTTTTTGAGTATTATCGGCTTGAGAAACAACGACTTGACCCGTTTGTGTATTTTTAATCACTTCAGGGAATTCGGCATTGGCTAGAAACTGATTGGAGTTATCCTCCCAAACATAATAACGATTTTTGGCAGCATAGTCTTGGGATTGAACAAGAACATCTAAGTATCCATTAGCCATTTCTGCTTCTTTTGTTTGGTCGAGTTGGATCACTGAGTAGCCTTCTGTTAAGAGAATTTCTTGCACTAATATGCCATCTAACCATAGGTTTGCCGCATAATCTTCTTTTTTAACCGATTCATCTTGGAGATCTTCTTTTTCAACTTCAAATAATTCTAATTCGACCTTGTCAGCATCTTTCATCAATTCTTCTAAGCGCTCTTTAGCTTCTTGGGCATAGGCTTCATCTTTTTCTTCTTCTGGTGAGAGGATATGCAGTAAGTTAAACGTCATAAGCTTGTCCTTATCACTCTTTAAGCTGGCTTTCATGGTATTGGCCGAAAGAACCTTATATTTGTCCACTTCTTCAAAGTTTGATTGGTCTTCTCTTTCAGCAAAGACCACATAGCCTAACTCTTCCTCATTGACTTCTGCACTTACCCACGTATTAAAGAAAAGACCTGAAGTCAATAAGCCGACAGTGGCTGCTAGTAACCATTTTTTCATTGTATGCTCTCCCTTATAATTGATAGTTAATGTTAATAATTATAACATAAAAAAAGAGCTATTTTCTATATCAAAAGCGAATAATCATGGTGTAAAACATCTTGTGTAAACTTAAAAATGCTCCTTGTATAGAAAAAGAGGCCCATGTCTTGTAAGATTAAGTTACGACAACTAAATCCCAAGAACATTGGAGGTCCTCTTTTAATCAATCTATTGTAAATAATCAAGGGTTGCTAAAATAAAGGCCTTAAAGGCTAAGATGAGCTTGCTTTCATCGATATCGAATTTAGAAGAATGGTGACCATGGAACTGGCCTTCAATCTCTCTTGGGTTGGCTAAAAATAAGAAAGTTGCTGGAAGCTCTTTACCATAATAGGCAAAGTCCTCAGCCCCCATTAAGGCCTCTGCTGATGGAATAATGTAATCATCGCCTAGTCCTGCTTGTAAAGCTTTAACAGTATCTAAAGTAGAGGCTTGATCGTTTACTAAGACGGGGTATTTATACTCATAAGACAGGTCAATTTTTACATCATAAGCGACTTCCAAACCTTTGGTAATCTTATTCATTCGCTGATGAACAAATGCTCTCAAATCATCATTTAAAGTCCTTACGGTGCCTTCAATGAAGACTTGATCAGGGATAATATTTTGATTAAAGCCCCCTTCAATATGGGTCACAGAAACGACTACTGGATCACTGGCTTTAATATTCCGACTCTTAATGGTTTGAAAGGCCATTATCAATTCAGCAGCCACTGTAATCGGATCTTTGGAAGATTCAGGATAACCGGCATGAAAGCCAAAGCCTTTGATTATAATCTGAAAACGATCCATCGAGGCCATCATAGGACCAACACGATAAGAAATATGACCCGGAGCAATTGCTTTATCTAAATGACCGATATGAAAACCTAATACCCGTGTTACATCCGGATTTTTAAGGACACCTTCTTGAATCATTGGCTCTGCCCCTCCGGGGTATTCTTCACCGGGTTGGAAGATTAGTTTAACCTTACCTCCAAATAAATGACGGTGATGGGATAAAAAGTCAGCGACGGCTAGAAGCGTAGCCGTATGTCCATCATGGCCACAAGCATGCATATTACCGTTTCTCGAAGCAAAAGACAAGCCCGTTTCCTCTTGGATGGGTAACCCATCCATATCGGCTCGAAGTCCCATTACTCGATCATTTGGACTCCCTTCTTTGCTTCCTTCTATGACGACAGCCAAGCCATTTCCGTTGACATAATGGTCTTCAACCGAAAGACCCATTCCTATGAGTTGACTGCGAACATAATCCACTGTCTTCGGCAAATCTAAGCCTAACTCAGGAATCTGATGTAAATCACGTCTCCATTGAATGATTTTTTTTTCGTATTGATCATTTCTTTCAAATAGTTCTTTGCTTGGCATTAAACCACCTACTTAACCTTTACTTAAATAATTGATCAACGCTTTAGTCGTTAGGATCATTTCATCCGTATCTAGGTATTCTTCCGTCGTATGAACCAGCTCCATTCCCACACCGACAATGGCTGAGTTAAAACCTTCTTCGGCAAAAAAGTTGGCATCCGATCCTCCACCGATAATTTGAGGCTCTGCTTTGACACCGACTGTTTCGTAGGCTGCGACAATTTCTTTGACGAATTTGAGGTCATCTTGACTGGCAAGGGCTGGGTAGTCACGACGCGTTTCGATGGTATAGTCGTTTGTATACTGCTGGATAATGCCTTCGTAGGCTTGTAATAATTGGTCGACCTTTTCTTCTTGATGCGAGCGGATTTCACCGGTAAAGATACAAGAATCTGGCACCACATTATTAGGGAAATCAGAAGTAATTTGCGACACATTGGCGGTTGTTTCGTCATCAATCCTTAAGAGCGGCATTTGGCTAATGACTTTGCTCGCTACTTGGATGGCATTAATGCCCTTTTCTGGTTCGATCCCCGCATGGGCCTTACGCCCTCCAATGGTGATCTCAAAGCGGTAACAAGTCGGTGCTTGGTAGGCGACCTTATTGGCCTTGCCGGCATTGTCAGCTACAATTAAGTTTTTAGCAGGATTGATATGCTGGTAGACACTTTCCCAATTAATATTCCGCGCACCTAACATCCCCTGCTCTTCACCGGGAGTGACGATTACATAAATATCTTGGTGACTAATCTGATGCTTAACAATGTATTCCACAGCGGTTAAAATAGCGGCCAGACCGGCCTTATCGTCCCCACCTAAGGTCGTCGTCCCATCTGAGGACCAAATATTGTCCTTTTTAACGATTTTTAAGTTTTTATTGGGCTGAATCACATCGGTATGAGCATTTAGTGACACGCCCTCGCCTTCTATGTCTCCTTTAATTTTCGCAAAGATAACTGGCGAATTGCCACCGTAGGTATGCTGGCTTTCGTCAAGATGAATCTCGGCACCAAGATTTTCAAGAAATTTAATGACATAATCTGCCATTTCTTTTTCCTCTTTAGAGGGCGAATGAATCATCAACATTTCTTCAAAAATTTCTAAATTACGTTGGCTAATCATAGTATACCTCCTATTAGTTTAATAGACCTTTTTCTAATTGTTTACGCGCAAATAAAATAGTAGTAAAGATAGATGTTAAAGTAATAACAAAAGATGGATTTCCTGGAATGAACTGAACAATGTAGATCATAACGGTTGAAATCAACAGTGCAAAAAGACCGGTCTTGTATGACTTGACCATAAATTGGCCAAAGATTGCCCCATAAATGCCTGGAATGATTAGCTCAAAATACTTCGCTAAGTCGGCAGGTAAGGTAGTAATCACCGTTTGTCCTAAAATGGTCGCAAAAATCACAAAGAAAACAGCCACATAGATGGATACAGCTAAACCGATTGTCCCCATCAAAGCCCCTTCATCTGTCCCTTGCTTGTAGCCTGAGGCTTCCGATGAAATGGCTGCGGCAGGAATCTTCATATTGACCCCATTACCTGATAACATGGTTAAATATAAGCCTGATGTACCAACAATTGGGAAGTAAGTTAAAGGTTCACTCAGATAGAAAGCTCCAGAAACAGTCATTTGTGAAATAGCTCCGGCGATGATGGCGGCAAAACCTGGATTATAACCAAAGACAAAGGTCATGGTTAGAGGGGGTAGTAATACGGCAATCACTCCCAAGACCATGGTTAAGCGACCAAAATTAGTTATACTTTTGGTGAATTTTTCATAGGCTCCCATTCTTTTTCCTCCTTATAGATCTATACAAAGAACATGCCACATAAAGCACCGGCAAACATGGCAATCGTTAGTGACCAAGACTTTAACCATTCGTATTGGTCGCTTAATTTTTGGCAGATAATCATAATCACTAAAGCCGATAAAGAAGCGACGGCGTAGGATGGATTGACATTAATTTTTACGACATTATTCATGACAAAGTAGGCAAAAGACCCTAACATGGCACCGACACTGACTGCTGGTAGTAAGGCTTTTTTTCCACCGGTCATAAAATCATTGATCATGTTCATGCGATGGCCAAAGAAGAAGGTCACAATTAGCCAAGGGATAACCCCTAAAGCCGGCGTCCATAAGGCATTGGCATACACCGTTGGATCCATCATTGGAGAGAGTTCTCCGCCTGCTGCTTGCGCACCAAAGGTGGCGGCCATGGTTTCATAGTTGGTACCTCCAATAATTGACATCCGCAAGGCTGAAACCGGCGCACCTAATGAGACAATCAAGGATAAAATACTCCCTACAATCCCTAAAGCCGGTCCAATACTGGCCATGGCTGCGACTCGTAGGCCTTTTTTAACGCGCTGTTGATCCATATTTAATTCTTTGGTTGCCTTCATCGCTTTCTTTAGGATGTAGGTCCCTTGAATCAACACTAAAGCAATACCAATTCCACTAACCAGATACATCAAAGGATGGTTGGCAAATTTTAGATGGTCTGACATACAGATTCCTCCCTATTAAATTTTAAAAAAAGACTTCAACTATGATAAACTTATTGAGAACCGTTCTCTTTTAAAGATAGCGCTTACATCTTTAATTAAATTTTACCATCATCCTCTAGCAATTAAAAATAGATGATAACAATACCACCTATCCTCATTTACTTATAATCAAACTATTAGGAGCTTAGACCATGGACATTCATCATATTCAATACATTTTGGAAATCGCTAAGACAGGTTCAATCAGCAAAGCTTCTCAAAATCTTTTCGTTTCACAACCCTATTTGAGTTCAATATTAAAAAGGTTTGAAGAATCGATTGGTTTTACTATTTTCGATCGTACTCACAAAGGGGTTCAACTAACGAATGATGGCCAGCAAGTTCTTAATGATTTGGAAAAACTCGATGCCCTTTATCAGTCAATTGAAACCAAATATCTAACACCGACTAATTACTTCTCTTCGCTTTCTATTTCTGCCAGGAGGTCTTCTTATATTGCTTTTGCAATCGCCAAAATGATCAACCGCCTGCAAGAGGAACATCATAACTTATCGATCAAATTTTCTGAAACAACCAACTTACAAGTCATCGAGGATGTTAATAGTGGCAATGCAGATATTGGTATTATTCGTTTTTATACGGAGAACAAGGAGCATTTTGAAAATCAATTAAAAGCGCGTTATATTGAGTGGAAGCAGCTTTCCTCCTTTCCTCGAGTCGTTCTGATTTCTCAGCAGCACCCACTGGCTAAAAAAGAGCATTTAGCACTTAAAGACTTAGAACCCTTTACAGAAATTATCCACGGTGATTTTGAATGGGATGATTATACTGAGGCCTATTTATGGCAGAAAAAAATTAATTCCTCAAAGAAATTAATCCAAGTTTATGAGCGAGGTTCACTGCTTGACTTTATCGCCACCATTAAAGGCAGTTACACTTGGACCACAGCTACCTACCCTACCATTCTGGATAAATACAAGCTAATTGAAAAAAGCGTCTTACCGAGTCATTCGGAATGTTTAGATTATATTATTTATAAGGCGAAGCTTGAAAAATCAGTCATCCTTAAACTAGTCGAAGAGAAAATCGATGAAACGATCCAATTATTTAATTAATAAGTAGGGCGAAAATAAAAATCCCTAGAGCTAACTTCAACTCTAGGGGGTTAATCTATTCATCTTATTCTTCCAACTTCTCTCGCATATACTGACGGATTTCCTCAGCGAATTCGCGGTGGAGGGCGAAGTCAATGGTGGTCTTAATAAAGCCGATTTTCTCCCCGACGTCATAACGAATGCCTTTGAAGTCATAGGCATAGACCGGTTCGACTTGGTTTAACATTTGAATGGCATCAGTCAGTTGGATCTCTCCGCCGGCGCCGACTTGTTTCTTGGCAAGAAAATCAAAGATCTTAGGCGTTAAAACGTATCTTCCCATAATGGCTTGATTGGAAGGGGCTGTTCCTTGCTTAGGCTTTTCAACAAAGGTTTTGACCTTGTATAAGCGCCCATCTTGTTCCAAGGGATCAATAATACCATAGCGATGGGTTTGGTCTTGAGGGACCGTCTGGACACCGATAACGGAGGAGCCGGTTAGATGGTATTCATCCATTAATTGTTGAATGGCTGGTTGATCACCCTCTTCTGATACCACAATATCATCACCCAGAAGAACGGCAAAGGGCTCATTACCAATAAAGCTTCTGGCGGTATAAATGGCATCGCCCAAACCTTTCATTTCTTTTTGGCGAATAAAGTAGACGTTCGCTAGGTTGGAGGCCTTTTGAACCGACTCTAACATAGCAATCTTCCCCTTGTTCATCAGGTCTAATTCTAACTCGGTATTCTTGTCAAAATGGTCTTCAATGGCTCGTTTAGACTTCCCTGTAATGATAATAATATCCTCAATACCTGCTGCCACTGCTTCCTCTACGATATACTGAATGGTCGGCTTATCAATAATCGGTAACATTTCTTTCGGCATGGCTTTAGTAGCTGGTAGAAAACGCGTTCCATAACCAGCTGCTGGAATAATGGCTTTACGAACTATTATTCATAATATTCATCCAAAATATTTATTTATCTTTTTACGAAGCCAACAAGATTTATAATTAGCTTTTTCTCATAATCATTCATAGTTAAATAACAATTGATTAAATAAAACGAAAGAAATAATACAAGCTTTAGAATAAAATTAAATAAAGAAAATTCATCAATTATTAAATTTATAAAAAACCCAACAAGCACCGAAGGTATTAAACGTATCGTAATAAATATAATTTCCTTCCAAAAACGGATAATATCTAATTTAACAATGGAATAATAATACCAATTTAAAATAAATCCACTTGTTATTAGCATTGTAATTCCCGTTGAAAGCGCAGCACCGAGCGCTCCCATATATTTAGATAAAACTAAAGTGGATAATATATTAAGAATTGCTGAGAACAAATATATTTTAGCTCGAAAACTATACTTATTAATTACTTGTAAAATATTTAAACCTATATGTTGAACAATATCTATAGTAAAAGGAATCATAACTATGAGTGCAATATAGTAAGATTCTTCAAAATTAGATCCAACCCAAATATGAATAAATTCTTTTCCAAATAACATAAACCCAATAACAATCGAAAACAATAAATAATAAGAAATCCTTCCAACTTTTATAAAAAGATTAGACATTAATTGTATTCCATCACTCTTCTGATTCAATCTTGATAGTTCAGGATAAAAAACTGTAGATGCTTGTATCCCTATTAGCATGTAATTATAGTAAATTTGAGAACCAATTGAATATACAGCGACGATAGTAGGTGAAAACATACTACCTAATATTAACTGATCAGTTTTCCAAAAAATCTGATCAGCTATACTAGATAACAATATGCTAGTTGAAAAAAACAACATACTCCTTAATAAAGTAGGATTAGAGATCTTTCTAGGAATAGTAATCCTTATATGTTTTTTGAAATATAAATATCTAAAAAGACATAAAATTAAATTTATGCATAACTGAATAACCACTATTGTAACTGCATATGGAAAGATTTTTAAAAAAAATGAATACATCAGAGGTTGAATAAGTTTTGAGACGATTAAAATTAATCTCAGAAAGGTAAACTTTTCATAAGAGGTAATAGCAGCTAAATAAATTGAATTTGATAAAGAGAATATTAAGTTTAAAAAAAGGAGTATTATCATTATTAAACTTTCATTCATTTGACTATGTAATAATGATTCCTCATAAAAGAATTTAAATAACGTTAAAAAAAGAACACAAATTAGCACTAAAGCAAAAGATAAATATCTATTTATTTTTCGCGAAATTGATAAAACAATCTTCATATCTTGTTGACTTTTTTTGGCTACAGCTTGCGAAAAATATTTCAGTGTTCCTCCTGAAATACTTGTTTCAAAAATAGCAACGTATGAAATTAAAGCTCCTACAATTTGATAGACACCGTATTCTTCTTCACCAACAAATTTTAAAATTATAGGCACACTAATAAAGCTAACAAATATATGAGTTGCCATATATATATATGACAATGTAACCCCTTTAATTCTTTCTTTCATAGGAATTTCCTTTTAAAATTATTGATCTGTAATTATTCTTACTTAATATTTGCCCTAAATATTTTACAAACAAATATATGAACAATATGTATATCACATTGGTAAAGCTAAATGTACTTGATATAAAGGATAAGGCGGTAGATCTTGGTGCATAAAAAATTCTAGATAACATGAAAAAAGAGAAATATGACAAAACAATATTACGACCAAAGTTCATATCATTATATCTTAGTACTAGACCATAAATAATATTTATAAAATATACCCCAAATAATCCTAATGTGTGATAGGCCTCTGCAATATAATTAGAACCTAAACCTCGTCCTAATTTGTAAGTATAAGGTAATACTAAATATGATATAGAGTCTCCAAATGAATTTCCCCAAAAAGCTGATTCAATTGTTTGAGGTTTATAATAAGTAAAGTCAAAAAACATCTTGGTTATTTCATTGTATTTTAAAAAATCAATTATCGGTCCGAATAAATAAGGTTGATCAGGTAAAACATCTTGAAAGTATTTCCCATATTGAATAACAGTAATGCTAACCCCCTGATCTTTAAAGAAAGACAAGAACGATTCACTCAGATCAAAAGAAAGTGGCTCTCCATTTCTAAAGTTACTTATATTATATAAAAGCAATATAAGTAAAGGAAAAGATAAAACAGCTGTTATAACAAACTTTTTAGTAATCCATTTTTGATTGTCATCTATAATATTTCTTATTAATATATAGAAGAACACTATCATAACAGATAACATAAAATCTGTTCTCCTTCCAGATAATAAAGATACACTTCTTACTAATAGGAAGACAGTTGAAATAATCAATACATTTTTCTTTTTAGGAAATGTTGATAGATATAAATAGAAACTCATTATAAAAAATTGAGATAATCTAACCAATATACTGTTAAACGAACTTCCACCTCTCAAGTAAAGCGACTCATATGAGTTTTGAGAAACAAATTCTACATTTTCTCTTATTAGTAAGATCATAGGTATTAAACCAATTGTAAAGAAAATAATAGATATTAATCGAATGAGATTTAAAGAGTTGATATTTTTATTTGGAGCATTATTCTTTCTTTGAAAGTTGAAAATAGCATAACTTAAATAAACAGTAAATTGCGAAATGAGTAGTAGTATATAAGTGTGTAATAGAATATCTTCATTAAAATTGTATAAAGGTTCTTTTTTAATAATGTAACTAAGTATGCTCCCTCCATATAAAAATACAAACGAAGTTATTTGATAACATAATAAGCTAGGTTTTATATTTTTTATAAAAATTGAATAATAAGAGACCATTAACCACATTACAAAAGAAAAAAGAAAAACATATAAAGAATTTCTTAAAAGATAGGATGATATTCCAGCGAGAAAGACACTAGTGCATAAAATATTAAAATATAAATTTTTTCTATCGAAGTTCATTATAACTTCTCCTTCAACTTAATATACAAATATATAATCAAATAAAAATTACTTCTCAGTATCAGATAAGATATACCTATAGTTCTAAAACCTTTTGAAATATTAGTTAGCTCATTCATTTCTTTCATAAAAGAATCTACTATAATATTTTTTAATAATTTCTTTTTTTGTTTAAATTCTTTGACACTGAATATGATGTTTTCACATGCTAAATATGCATAAACATAAAATTTATAAGACAAATCTTCTTTAAGTAATATATCTTTCTTATCTACTGAAAATCTTATCAAATCTTTAAAGATTTCTTTAACGACATCCCAATAATTCTCTGTATATGTATGTGTAATCGAGGAATGAACTTGTCTGTAAACAGAAAACTTTTTACTATACATAACATACATATCATTGATATAGTAATGAACTTTAACTAAAAACTGAAAGTCCTCTGATCTATAAACATTCTCATCAAAAAACAAATCATTATCTATGATGATACTTCTTTTAATCAATCGAATGAAAAGATAAGATGGTACATTAAATTTAGTATTGGATCTAACCATTTTTTCCAAGAACTTTCTTGAGTCTTTAGAATTATAGTGCCCCTCTTTTATTTTAAAAGTCGTATTAATTTTATTGTTTTTTCCATCTATACTAAACCCGAAAATTATCATTTCAGGCAAATAATCATAGATAATTTCCTCTAAAGTCTTCAAAGAATAGTCCAGTAAATAATCATCCGAATCTATAAAATATATATATTCTCCTTTTGAATATTTAATTCCCATATTTCTTGCTGCACTAGGTCCTTGCTTTTTACATTTATAAACTTCAATTCTATCGTTATTATTAGCTAATTCTTCAGCAATTATTAAAGTATTATCCACAGAATTATTATCGATCAAAATTATTTCATAATTTGAGAAATTTTGTTTCGTAATACTATAGACAGTTTCCTGAATATATTTTTCGCTATTATACATTGGTATTATGATGCTAATTAAAGGACTATTCATTAAAACTGCTCCTAACTAAATCTTTTAATTAATATATTTTTTATAGTCTTCCCACTTTCCAATCTGATCCGGCATTTGAGTGATATCAGGATCAGAAGCACAGTTCCCCTCAATGATACAAATTGTTCCATCCTCTTTAATAGAGACATCCCAACCTATATATCTAATCTCAGGATTAATTAAGGCTGCATTTTTTACAGTAGCTTTTACTTTCGTCCAATAAGGTATATGAAATCCTATAATTTCTTTATGTGAATAGGGATGTACAATAAATTTTTCATTCAATTTATTAATACCTTGAGTATAAACAATACCAAGCTCGATATCTATTAAAGCTGCTATTCCTAGATGATGAAAATTATCTGTAAAGCCTTTACCAGATCCAGCCCTAAACACAGCATGTACTATTTCCACTTCTTCGTTATTAACCACCGTAACGAGTCTTATTGTGTTAACTGATGAAGGATTGAATTTTTTCATTTCGGAATGTTGATGGATGATTTCCTCAATTATTAAATTATTTTTTTTGAAATCCAAAAAATCATTAATTAGACTTTTACTCTCTTGACTTTTATATATACCTATACCGTTGCCACCACTTCCTACTTTGATCTTATAAATAAAAGTAGGATGTTTTTTTACAAAATCTAAAAATTCTTCTTCACTTGCAATACTAGTATCTAACCAATCACGTCCAAGAAAATTATCATATAATGAATTAAAATGACTTTTATCATCTATTAATTCATTGGTCAGACTTCCGTTAAACTTCTTCACCATATAAAGCCATTTCCTTCCAACAATAAAACGTTTACGATCATTATATTTTCGATAATAGAAATTATATTGAAAATAATCATTTATCCCAGCGCCTAGGAAAATTACAGAAAAAATAAAATCAACTGCAATATGCAGTCTCTTTAAAAAGCTCATTTCACTATCTATAAATCGATCAATCAATAAATTATATTTTTTAAAACGACTTCTTAAATATGAGATGCCTTTATCATCATTATATCCTGTAATTCTAATATGATCTTCGTTACTCAACTACTCTCCCTCCCTAGCTATCTTTAAATTGGAATTTAAATGCATCTTTTTTATCCCTATAGCACTCGTAAACATAGTTGGCTATCATAACATCTATGTATGCTAAACCAACAGAATTGAAATAGATAAACTCATCTTCATTCTCTCTTCCAATTTTTTTACCAGCTATAATTTCTGATAAATCAGCGTATATATTTTCATCAGTAAGCAAGCCACTCTTGTACATTTTGCTTATTGTCTGACTTCCTCTGTGCTTCACATTTTCCCATTTATCGCACACAATTTTTGATGCAGATAACGCAACATTATATTCATCTTCGTAACCACCTACATGAACATAGGTAGCGCCTGATTTTATCCAACTCTCTTTAAGTAACGGTTTTTGAGCGCTTGTAGCAGTGACAATAATATCAGAATCAAAAACTGCTTTTTCGAAATTATCTTCGCAATTAATATAATTTACATTTGAATATCGCTTTCTAACATCTTTAATAAAGTTTTCATTTGATTCGAAAGAATTTGAGGATACAAAACAGCTAGCAATAGTTGGAAATAAATCTTTAATAATTTTAAAATGTGCTCTTGCTTCAGCGCCTGACCCTATAAAGCCAATGGAGTCAGGGTTTTTCTTTGATAAATATTTCAAAGCGCAAGCTCCAACTGATGCTGTTCTTATACTGGTTAAAGCTGCACAATCCATAACTGCGATTGGTTGTCCAGATTCAATCTCGGATAAAATCATTAATCCATTAACATTGTCTAATCCATACATAGGATTATTAGGAAATACAGAAACCCATTTGACACCAGCGACCTTCTCTTCAATAAGTGTAGCAGGCATACAATTAATTCTGTTTTGGATCATCTCATCGAAAATTTGTGAATTCTTTTCTGGAAGAATGGTCTTTCCTTCAGTATATCTCAAAAAAGATTTTTCAACTAACGAAATTAAAATCTCTATATCATTTAATACCTTAGTAACTTGATTATTTGTTATTAAAATTGTATCTTTCTTTTTCATATATTATCTCCTATTTAGATAATTCTAAATAACATATCGTCATTTTCTGTATTTTTTACACTAATATGATTGAGAATATCATCAATAATTGCATTAATTTCACCTTTACTATCAGCTAACAAATGTAAATAACAAAAAACTTGGTGGACATTTCCTGAAGATTCAATCAAGTCTCCCTCGACATGACATTGGGCAAGTGCGTGAAAGCCATCTATTTGATTTAAATCATCTAGTCCACTTACCTTCATAATTGTACCGGGATATATATGAATGGGAGCTATACAATAAATCTTATTCGTATTTTTCAAATCATATTGAAAAGATTTTTCTGAATTATTAAGTGTATGATTTATTAGTAAACTTATTTGATTTAAACCAGTAAAATATTCTACTGGATGGTAGGTCATTGAACCTCCAAACCGATAACCCATCTCATTAAAAATTAAATCTTTTCCATCTGAAAAAGCTTCTATCCATATCGGTCCATTTTTAAAGCCTTCAGATTCCAACATATATGAAACTTTCTTTTCATATTCATTAAAGAATAATTTTTGATTGTTGGATGGGAAATATTGGAGTGCCATAACTGGGGCTCCCTCAGAACTGATTTTTCTTGAAATTTTATCAGACATTCCACTAAAATATGCCTTACCATTAATCATGGTATAGTGGATAATAGTACTATCCATATTTATATATTTTTCAACAAGCACATCATTTGAAATAGAATTATTATAAGCCTTCATAAAACCCGAAATAAATTCTAATGAGTTATTACAAATAGTTATTCCAGTCGATCCATTATTATCTACTGGTTTAGTCACAACTGGATAAGGTATTGTATCAGCTTCGCTGAGATAGTTTTCTATATTAATATTAAAAAAAGGAGTAACATTTATTTCATATTTCATACACATTTCTTTAAATACTCGTTTATTTGTAGCAATATTCCAAAGTCTTTCACTGCAATAAAAAGGAATATTAAATTCTTCACTTAGTTGTATAGCTATTGGCATATTAGTTTCACTCGCTCCAACATATATACCGTTAATACTCTCATTCAATATAATTTCACTTAAAGCTTTATAGTCTTGTGTACTAATTTCAAAGGATTTATTTGCTATATTTTTGCATATTGCATAGTCTTTATTCTTTTGATCAATTGCTACTGTATAAATATTGTTAAAGTTTGCATACTCATATGCATCTTTGAAGAAAGGCGATGCACCAAGAATCATTAATTTGTTTTTTGCCATTTAAAACATCCTATCTTTTTCTAATCCACAAAAATATTCGATTTTTTAAAAACGCTCTTTATTGTTTGTATAAAAATTTTTAAGTCAAGCATAAGGCTTAATTCCTCAACATATTTACCATCTAATAAATATTTCTCTTCTTGAGATATCGAGTTTCTATAAAAAGCTTGACTATACCCTGTAATTCCTGGTCTAACTTTTAATCTTTTTTTTCTAATTTCATCCATTTCTCTATAATCTTTTGAGACTATAGATGGTCTAGGCCCTATAAAACTCATATCCCCCTTCAAAACATTGAGAATTTGTGGAATTTCATCAATAGAACTTTTTCTTAGCAGTTTTCCAAATTTAGTCAATCGATTATCATTAGAACTATTAAAAGTAGACCCATCTGGATTTCTAATATCAGGAGAGTCAACATACATTGATCGAAATTTGTACATAGAAAACACTTTGCCGTTCTTTCCCCTTCTAAAAGCGTTGTAAAAGATCGGACCCGGATCATCCAAGTAAATAATTATCCCAATAATAATAATTAAAATAAAGACAAGGGGTAATAACAAAAATGCCAACAAAAAGTCTAAAATATTTTTAAAATATTTTTTATACATTTATATCATTTCCTTTGTTTATCAATATCTATTTTTAGATAGTTCAAAGCTTTATCACAAATATCATTTGCTTCTTGACTAGTCTGAGCTTGAGCTATTACAAAACCAATTCTGTCAACGCTGTTAGAAACTTTTTTTACTTCTTCACCAATACCCCTTAGAATATTAATCTGTATAACACCTTTTATGTTTTTTGCAAGTTCTAAACCACTTATATTTTTAACAATACCACTCGGTACCTCTATATACTTAATGGCAGAAGCTTTTTTAAAGCTTACATTAATATCTACTTGCTCCCCAATTGCAAGTCTAATAGTGGCTTCAACCATATCTACACCTGTAGATAAAGGAACTAAATGAGTACCAATATTATCCCCACCCAATCGAGCTCCAATCTCAACTATTTTAGGCCCTTGATTTGTCACCATAATTTCTGTATGTGAGGGACCAAATTTAATCCCTAAAGCTTTATTGGCTTCTTTTGCTAAAGTAATAATCTTTTCTTTTGTATTTATCGGCAATTCTGAAGGCTGAGAATGACCCATTTCAACAAAGTTGGGTGCTCCAGTTGTTATTTTATCAGTAATTTGAATAATATGACAGTCTCCATCAATAGAAAAAGTTTCTACACTAACTTCTTTACCCACCATAAATTCTTCAATAATTACTTCTCCAGTCCTTGAAAAAGATGAACTATATTCAAATGCTTTTCGACAATTTTCATCTGAGGTGTCTTCTAATAAGAATACACCCCTACTACCCGAACTATCTACCGGTTTAAATATAAAATTTTCAATTAAATTAGTATTTTGATGTACAATTTTGATGGATTCTTTGGCTGAATTAGCAATAGCAAAAAATGGTATAGCCACATGATGATCCTTCAAGGTAGTTCTCATATGTTTTTTACTTGTAGTTTTTAATGCAGTATCTTCGCTAATTCCGTTCAAATTCAGTTTCTTAGCTACATAAGATACTGTTCTCATGGGCATATCACTCGCTAGTGTCATAATTCCATCGATATTGTTTCTAATAGCTGCTTCATAAACAAGCTCTTTATCGATTGTACTTATAAATTCCTTTGTTATACCCTTAATTTTAAAACCTACTGCATTTGGGTTCATATCAACGACAACAACATCTAAACCCATTTTCATTGCTTTTAAAATAGCAGGTAACTGTAAAATACTAGCACCTAAAATCATAACTTTTTTCTTTTTTATTATACTAAATGTCATAATTATAAATATTCCTTAAATGTATCAATGATATATTTGACTTCACGATTCTTTAATAAAGTATGAAGTGGCAAGGTTATTTGATTCTGATATTGTCTAAATGCATTAGGATAATCATCAATTTTAAATCCTAAATTTTTATAGGCAGTCATCATAGCTAGCGGCTTATAATGAACGTTAGTAGCAATTCCTGCTTCTGCCATTTTTACAATTAAATTATTTCGCTCTGATTCTTTATATCCATTTACTCTAACTAAATACAAATGGCGACATGATTCACTTTCTCTATTTTCGTGTGACAGAATTTTAACTGGTAAATTGGCTAAACCCTTATCATATATTTCAACGATTTTCTTACGACGGTTTAGAAGTTCAGGATATCTTTTTAATTGAGCTAGCCCAAGAGAAGCACTAATATCTGTCATATTACATTTAAAATAAGGCGCTACTATATCGTATTCCCATGAACCTAATTTAGTTTTAGCCAAAGCATCTTTATTTTGTCCGTGAAGAATTAATAACATAAATTCTTTATAAATTTCGTTTTGATTTATTGGGATATCCTTTCTCCAAGTAAGCGCTCCGCCTTCACCAGTTGTGAAATTCTTAACAGCGTGGAAAGAAAAGGAAGTAAAGTCAGCAACTTCTCCAGCATTCTTTCCTTTATAGGTTGATCCAAGCGCATGTGCTGAATCTGCTAGTATAACCACACGATCAAAAACCTCTTGCTTAGTTCCTTTAGAAGGACTAAATTTATGTTTTTGATTTTCAACAATTTCATAAATCCGATCATAATCACACATTACTCCACCTAAATCTACCGGAATGATAACTTTCGTTTTCTCGGTAATAGCAGCTTCTAATTGATCATAATCCATTTCAAATGAGTCTGGAGCAGTATCTACTAGCACTATTTTAGCACCAACATGATCAATTACACTTGCTGATGCTGTATAAGTATATGCTGAAGTTATAACTTCATCGCCTGGTCCCACACCTAACAACCTTAAAGTCATTTCCATGCACGCTGTTGCCGAATTCATAACAACCGCTCGATCAGTATTACAGTATTCTGCTAATTGAGATTCTAATAATTTTGTTTTAGGGCCTGTTGTTATCCATCCAGATCGTAATGTATCAACAACTTCTTTAATTTCAAGTTCTGTAATATCCGGAGGAGAAAATGAGATTTTCATAATATCGCTCTCTTTCTATAAGTATATGATGCTTTATATTCACCGTTAAAAGTATAACACAAGAAATCTCATTTTGAAGGCATTCTTCGTTTTTCTTTCAAAGATTACATTTATTACATAACCTAGCTAAGCCAGCGTTTAAAAGGCTCACGGTCGACAACTTTTATTAAGAGATAAAGGCATATTAATAACCCACTTCCAACCACACTAACATAGATAAGAGGGGGCATCGATAAAGCCATTTTTTCAACCGTCCCTTCAAGTAATTTCAAGAAAAGAACATGAGAAAGATAAATTAAGAAAGAATACCGGCTAAACCATAGGAAAAGCTTCTCAAAAGGCAACCTATATAACATAAAAGTCAAGACCAAACCGATCGAATAGAAAGTAACCAAAGGTCTCGTATTGGCAATCACTGCTCCCCCACTTAGATAAGATTCTTCAATCAACAAGCCTAGCATTATTACCGTATAAATCAAGATACCATAACGATAAACTTGAAAGCTTTTAAGCTTAGCTTGAAAGTCCCGGCTTAACCAAATGCCAAAGAAGAAGCAAAAAGCATAGCTATAATAGTCTTGGACCTTATCATAAGGAATATAGCCTAGTAGGTGATCACTGACATCTTGGAAGATGAAAAGACCCACGAAGGCTATGGCTAAGTACTTGTTATCGGCAATTTTAGATAAAAGTGGGTAAAAGATATAAAGTCCCACAATTAATGGAACAAAATACAAGTGATAGGAAGTCTTCCCTAGCAAGAGAAACTGCAAGAAGGTCAAAAGACTCAATTCTTCACCTACCAACCAGAAATTAGCCCAAGCATAGATTAAAGACCAGCACAAATAGGCCGGGATAATTTTTATGAGGCGGTCTTTTAAGAAGGCGGGGTAATCAAGTTGTGAATCCAAAGCATCGGTCCGATCCAAACCCCAACCTGAAAGCATTAAAAAGACAGCTACCGCAAAGCGTGTCGCTTGATTAAGGGCTAGGATCCATAATTTATTTTCTCCTAATAAAGGGGCTGTAAGATGAATCAAGAGGACCGCTATCGTTGCAAGCCCTCGTAGTAAATCAAATGGAATAAAACGTTTCGTCATTTTTGTCTACCTTTTCTAATTCAATTATTTATTGGTCAATCCAATAATAGAGTTCTAGATAATAGCCGATGTATTTATAGACTTCAGAAGCCATTATCCTTAAGGCCTGGCGACTGTCTTGATAAAGGACTTCCTCACCCTGAGCGTTCTTTAAATAGGCACTGACATAATAAAAGTGCATATCCTTTCCCCGACTCGCACGCTCAAAAGCCAATCGAGTGCGCCGGGTATGATAGTCGGTCGTAACTACTAAGGCCGTTTGCCATTCCCTTTCTTCCATGATGGCGATAGAATTGGTCGCATTGGTCCAAGTAGAAGTTGCTTCTAATTCTCCAATCACTTGGTCTTCCGATAAACCGGTGTCAGTTATAAAGTCAATTAAGGGTTTGGTGCCGATAAACTCATTTAAGGGAGAAACAATCATTGAGTGTAATGTGACATAGCCTTCTTGGATTAATTCAGCTGCCTTCAAGGGACGAACTATTTCCCCACCTGGTACAATCACCACCTCAGCTTCAACCGCTTCTTGACCAATGTCTAAATGACTAGCCAACCAGACTAGATAGGTCACTAGCGCTACAAGAAGGATAAATAGAATCTTTACTTTCATGTTTGGGGCCTCCTTTTTTCATTTAATAGCTGCTAACTAGCTAAGACTAAGAAATAGACACACAGGGCATACAGAATACTGTATAAGCTTCCCATCAAATAATACTCCGCAACCCCCTTGTCTTCTTCTAAATGTTTGAAACGCGCATTGGATTTGGCCGTATAAATCAAACCAATCGCATTCACCTGGCCCATGCCTAAAAAGATCAAGGAAAAAATCCGCTCCAAATGGCCGATTAAAGCGCCCGTCCCTTGTAGACCTTCTTGCTGAATGGCCTGACTTTGAGGATAAGGACTGAAGGCTAGTTTAAATAAAACATTAGCCGGCTTGCCGACCAAAAGGATCGCTAATAACCCCGTCAGCATTTGAAGGTTCAAAACGCAGAAAAACAGACCCTAAGGAGTTAGTAAAAAACACTTGGACCAAGAGAATGATGAGGACAATATGTAGGATTTGATCAATTAAGAAAGTATATAAGCGATAAGAAGGCTGAAGCTTGTCAAAGCCACTCTTTATACAGTCGATCAGACTGTAACTAATCCAAAGCATCAGATAAACATAAAAGGCCGGCCAAAAGACTTGATAGTATAAGCTCCGGATTAAGGGATAGAAGAAAAAGAGGCCATGAATCGCTAAATGAGTTGCCAAGGCTTGCCTGTTAGGCTGCTTGTCTACAGCTAATTGAGGACTTTGTAATTGAAAATCACCTAAAAAGTGCAGGATTAAAATCATGATTGTCCATTGATTAAAGGGACTCATGATTCCCCTCCAAAAATTCTGCAATCGTTTCTCGACCCCTCAAGTAGATCTTAATATTACCCAGTGATAAGCGCTTGCTCAAACTGCTCTGACTGATTTGAATCGTTTGGGCAAAATGGGCCTGATCAAATTCCGCTTGGTAGATCCCTTCTTCAAGCATCAACTTGAAAGTCTCCCGTTGCAGGTCGGTCCATTGGCTTTTCAAGGTTTCACTCAAGAGAAACAGGCTATTGACCATCTGATTAATCGAATCGTCTTGGGTCCTGAGCGCCAGATGACACTTGTTACCATAATGATTACGGTGGACAGCTTCAATCGCCTCGCGCGCTCGCCAAAAGGCTGGACCATCGGCTCCAATACTTCGTTCAGGATCGATGGCCGTCGTGATCTCACCGATACCGATTCCCAGCCGAAAAGGATGGGGCAATGTGACATATAAGTCATCTAAAAAGTTCAGCCAGTTTGAATCCAACTTCATAATCACTTGAAACTCATCGCCAACTGTTAAGGTCAATTGAGAAAGCAACTGCTTTTGATACTTCTGATTAAGGCGCTTGAATATGTCTTGCACTTGCTTTTGGAATACCTTACGTTCTTTGATTTGCTTAGACTTAATAAAATCCCCGATGATAACCACATCCGTAGCCATCGAACTCCTCCTTCCTGCCTACTTACTTCATTTTTTACCATTGTTAGAAGAAACTTACGATCATAACTGGTTAGGTTTCCCTTTCCTTGAGGAAAGTAATTGATATTTCTTTCCTCATTCAAGGAAATTTGTTAAGTTTGCCTTGTTTAGGGAAAGTTTACCCTAAACAACCTTTAAAAGCAAGCGATTCCTTGCGAGCATTCATCTGAAAAAAAGCATCCGCTTTAGGCTTAGGTCAAAAGACCCATGCTTCTTTTGCGAATGCTTAATAAAACGATTACTGATTCATCTGTTCATCCATCGCAACCACCTGGTCGAAGCCTAAGGCCACGATATAAGTACCGATATTAGGTAGTTTAAGGTGGCTAGCTAAGGCGTCCTTGTAAAGATTCAACTGGTAGCGATACTTGTCTTTTAACCCTTCCAATTGTTCTTGTTTGGATTGACTCAGATGCGGACGGTAGCGGTCCGTCTTGAAGTCAATCAAGACAAAACCTTGATTAGGTATCACATAATAGCTATCAATTACCCCGTGAACCAGAATCGAATCTTGCTCCATCTGCATACTTTGCTTGCTC
The DNA here is from genome assembly GCF_050409405.1 of Facklamia sp. P13069. Classification (NCBI taxonomy): domain Bacteria; kingdom Bacillati; phylum Bacillota; class Bacilli; order Lactobacillales; family Aerococcaceae; genus Facklamia; species Facklamia sp. P13069. The sequence goes on from NZ_JBNUPN010000002.1 coordinate 21,815, forward strand.
TCAGTCAGATTGGCGAACAAGTCCTTAGCCGGTACCAGGTAAGAAAAAGCTTGTTCCCGTTTAAGTTGATCGCTGTTTTCTATCATTTGTTGGCCGATCGGACTTCGGAGGAAGTTAAGAATTGTTTCCAGGTACAGATGTGGCCGATCTTCTGCTTCCATCAAACCTCGCTCGATCATCAATTGGATCTGGTCTTGTAAGATCTGGTTATAATCGGCTGGGTCAGCTAATTTAAAGGGACCAAAGTCCACCTGCTCCATCAGATAGTGGTTCAAAGTTCCTATCCGAGCTGCATCTAGCGTTTTGGACTGCATAAAGCTTGGGGCTTCAAAGGTGTCTTGCGTATAGCGAATCCCTTGAATCCCTTGAATCCCTTGATCTATATCAATGGATGCATCTAGCTCATGCATAGATTCCTTCCGCCGGTCTGTATAAAAAGAAAGAGCTGGATGCGGTGGTTCTTCGAACAAACGTTTTAATTCCGAAACAGATTGATAGGCAGCTGTCTGACTGGCTAATTGATAAGGGTATTGAGCAGTTAGCAATTCTTCAAGCTGGTTGATCCTCTCATGCTTGTGCTTGGGTTGATCGAAAGCTTCGCCCTTTTGTAGCGCCTTCAACCAGGCCGGTGGGCTGGCTATTGGATGGCTAGCCATCACGCTAGGTACATTGGCTTGAATTTGGTCTTCAGTATAGATACGTGTGATAAAGTCTTGAGCAGTAATTGTGGCGAGTGATTGATGGTTTCTTTGAGCGAGGGAAGTTGCCTGATGAATCCAATCCAAGAAACTATTAGCCTGTGATCTGAGTTCTAGGGCCACTTGCAAGCTGTCAGGGTCAGTCATCATTTGATAATGGTCGCCCTTTTCTTGCCATTTTTCCCTACTCTCAATCGAACCCACTATCATTAATTTCTGCTCGGTTCGCGTCAAAGCTACATAGAGTACCCTTAATTCTTCGGCTTTTGCTGCTTGATCTAGGAGCATTTGTCGCGAGGTTTTACTGATGGATTGATAATAGACAAAGTCATCCGTTTGGTAGTGGTTCATACCCACTCCATAATGCTTGGTCGCCACAATAGCTTTTTGGCTATCCATTAAATTAAAGCGGTGATTACTGTTAATTAAATAGACAACCGGGAACTCACTCCCCTTAGAAGCATGAATGGTCATAGCCCGCACCATATTTTGATCCTTGTCTAATTGTAGGGGTTCTGCCAAGTCTTTGTCTTGTTCTAAAAGAGTCTCAATATAGTGGATAAAACTTGCTAAACTGCCTCCTAAACCTTGATTAATGGTTTGAGCTTTTTGATAAAAAGCATGAAGATTAAGCTGACGTTGGCGCCCCATCTCTAAGCCCACCACATAGTCTAAGAAGGAAGTGTCTAGATAGATTTGCCAGATGACTTCATCAATAGCCTGGTGGCCAGCAAAGTCACGCCATTTTGCAAGTTGGGTAAAAAAGTTTTGCACTTTCTTTTGTATGGCTAATAATGGCTGATCCTTTTCAAATGCTTGACTCAATAAGTCTTCTACCGCTTGATAGAAGGAAGCTTGTGGATGATTAACCCGAATCAAGGCTAAGTCATTGTCACTCAAGCCTACAAAGAAAGACTTGAGAATAGCGACCAGAGGAATATCCTGCATGGGATTATCGATTAATTTTAAGAGGGCTAAAATTAACTGAATCTCTTGTCGCTGGAAATAGGTCTCAATGGCTTGTGAAGTAAAAGGTAGCTGATAATGGCTGAAGGCTGCCTGCAAATTGGCAAAGCTGGATTTGGTAGAACTTAGCACCACAATATCCTTAAAGGTCATCAAACGATCCTTACCCAATTCTTTATCATAGATTTGATAGCCTGCGCGCAACTTAGCTTGGATATCTTGAGCAATCAGATGGGCTTGGTAATCAATTCCCTTGTCTATTAATAAATCAGGACGATCTGCTTGCATTTGATCTTCTTCGTCTGAGCGTTCCTTGCTATGTAAGAGCAATTCAATGGCATAGTGGTCTATTTCCTTTGCAATTGTGAAGTCCTGGTTGCCGGTCATCAAACGCTCATTTTTACCATAGGTCATTTCTCCAAAGGATTCATCCATCAAGCGTTCAAACAGATAATTGGTAAAGTTTAGGACTTGGTCCCTTGAGCGGTAATTCTTATCCAAGATAATCAAGTGACCTTGGTCACTGGTTTGGTAAGTACGGTATTTTTGGAGGAATAGGGATGGTTCTGCCATCCGAAAGCCATAGATAGACTGTTTGACATCTCCTACCATAAAGAGATTGCCTTTGGTCGCTTCCACCCTTTCACGTGATAAGTAGGATAAGATGGCTGCTTGGATTTCGTTAATGTCTTGATACTCATCCACTAAGACTTCTTCAAAGAGGGCTTGGAAATATTCAGCTGCCGCCGATGGCTTACGTTTTCCTAATTGAGCATTATAAGGCGCTAAAATCTGCAAGGTTAAGTGCTCAAGATCTGAATAATCAATCCACCCTTCTTGAAATTTATAGTCTTGCATGGCTTGGTAAAATAATTTACTTAGATCGCTTAATTTTCTTAAGTAGGGTTGAATCGCCGCTTCGACTTCCTGCATAGTTTGGTAAGGATAAGGAAAGTAAGACTGAATCTTAACTAAAGTATCCTTACTAGCCTGACGGTATTGCTTAATTATTTGCAGTGTTTCTAAGTCTTCTTCATGGGCTTTTCCTCTTGAACTCGGCCAACGGCTAAAGCTTAGGTTATCTAAAAGTTGACTAAAGTGGGCCATATCGTTTTGTAAGAAAGCTTCTGTTAGTTCGACCACGCGCTGGCCTTCTGCAGATAATACTGGTTCAAACTTATCTAGCGTCGGCCTTGAACAAGAAGCTAAGAGACTCAAGCCATCTTGATAAGAACGATCAGCAAGCTTTAACTGTGCTTGAAGTTGGATTTTTAGACTTTCTTGATAGAGTTCACTCTTCCAAAAGCTTTCCAAACCATCGGTCTCAGCCACCATTTGGTCCAACCAGATTAAGGGTTCCGGATTGGCGCGGGCAAACTCATAAATATCTAAAACAATTGAACGCAAGGCTTGATCATCACGACCACTGGTTAAACGAATTAATAGGTCTTGATAATCGGCTTGTGTGACTGCCAGTTGAGAATCGGCTTGACTAATTTGATCAATAAGCTTGTCCCAGACTTCTTCCACCATGACTTGCTTTTGACTTTCATCACTTAAGAGGTTGAAGGCTGGATTAATAGCTTCCAGATAGAAGAAGTTTTGAATCACAAATAAACAAAATGAATGAAGTGTTTGGATGTGGGCACTAGGCAGCTGATTAATTTGACTAAGCAAGTATCGCTTTTCTTCCCCGTCTAGCGATTGGTTCACCGCTGATTTTAACCGTTTCTCCATTCGTTCTTTCATCTCATTGGCCGCAGACTCAGTAAAGGTCACGACTAAGACTTCTTTCAATTCGGCATAACGTGTCAGTAGATGATTCATAATCCGTTCGATTAAGACCGTGGTCTTACCTGAACCCGCTGACGCAGCGACTAAGATATTATTTCCCCTTTGATGAATAGCCTGCCATTGTTCGTTGTTAAATTTACTATTATCCGGTTTAATCGGTAGGGTTTCTATGATGATCGCCTCCTTCGCTTGCTGCTTTGTTAAGTAGTTTTTCCTTCATATGAGCCAAAACTTCTTTTTTATTGACTTGCTTATGGCGATAACGGTGGAAGGATTGTGTTCCATCAAAGCCTGTAATCACTCGGTATTGAGCATTTAAGGAGAGGGTATAAGGATTTTCGTAAAAAGGAGCTAAGGCAATATCACCACTTTGAATAGCCTGAGCTGCTTGTTGGAATTGATAATGCGTATAATCTAAGAGTAAATCGACTTCTTCTTTAGTAAAGAAAGGACTTCTAGCATGATAGCCCGTCTTGGTATAAGTCACCGGATAAATGCGACTTTTACTAGCTTGGTGATCAAAGGATTCAACTATTTGTAAGTCATCCGCCTCAATGGTTACAAACCCTCTCAATGTTCGTTGACTTAAAAGCGTCTTAGTCTGTTGATCAACTTCTCCTTGGGCATAATGTTTGTCCGCTTTATAAAAACTTGGTAAAAGATGCTGGTAAAAAGCACCCAGAGGCTGGTAATCAGGAAAATTTTTCAAAGCTACTGCTAAATAAGTTAATAATTGTAAGTCTAAGCCATAATAAGCATCCACTAAGTCAAAGTCTTTTTTACCTGACTTATAATCGACCACTTGTAACAGTTTCTGCTGACCTTTTTGAATACGATCTAAACGGTCGATCTTCCCTCTTATGCTTAGTAATCCTCCCGCAGCCAATGGGTATTCAAAGCCAGCCACTTGACTATTGCCCCCTGTGCCAAAGACTAATTCTGAGGCTAAGGGTTGGTAATGAGTCAAATTGTTTTGTTCTTGCATTAATTGAACAAAATAAAGCAGGCGTTGATTTAATAGATGATGAATCGCCTGCATCCGCGGATGTTTGCTGAGCACTTGGTAATTAGGATCTTGGTTTAAAGCGTCAATCACTCCACCTAATAAGTCCTTAACTTCTTCTTCTGACAAGTCAGCTAAAGATTTCCCTTGGGCTTGTACCAATTGATTGAACTGGTCTAAGGCCTGGTGGAAGTAGTCACCTGAAAGCGCAGCATCCAGTTCAAAACGTTCTCTTTCCTTCAATCGTAATCCATAGCGTAAAAAGTGGGAATAAGGGTCAGCAAAAAATTGTTCAATCCGAGACACCGATAGTGATAAGTTGCGACCGAAGAGTGCTAAGGCTAAATCGCTATCAATCTTATCCGGTAGGTCATTAAAATAAAAGGTTTGAATAATTAAGTCGACGATGCCACTTGCTTTAAGGCTTGCTTTGTTTTGCCTTTCATAATCTACCATCAACTTCAATAATTCTAAGAAAGCGGGCTGAGGGCTTTTACCCTGCACAAAGTCTTGATGGATTTGATATAAAATAGGGGCCTTGTTACTGGCATACCGTCCAAAATCGGCTAGTCTTAAAGGCGTTGCTAAAGTTAGATCCCTACTATAGTCAGCTTGGTGAATCAGTTTAAGATTGGCGATGTCTGCCGCTTGTTGCAACCATGGTGAAAAGTTACGGACTTGGTCGCCTTGATGAATGGCATAGGAAATAATCAATTGATCCGTCGCTAACAGTAAGACTTGATAAGCTAATAAGTATTCCATTTGATACCCTTGATGTTCCTGATCGGATAAATATTGATGGGCTAAAAGTTCTTGATTGATAGCTTGGCGATGACTGGGGGTCAACAAACTATCCCTAGCCTGTTTAGCTGGCAAGGCTTTTTGATCCATACCAATCACAAAGGCAATTTTACAAGGTTGAACTTGAGGGGACACAATATTTGAAATCATCACTTGGTCCAAAGTAGGTGGAATGATATGATAGGTCGCTGCTGAAAGACCAGCTTCTAGGATTTCAAAGAAGGAGGCTAGGTCTAAATCTGCTTGCCCATAGATTTGGTGGTATTCATCGAGACTATTGACCAATACCTGCCAAACTTGTTCATCTTGGCGCGATTGTTCAATCTGACCCTTTTGAAGTGCTCGGTCCCTTAAATCCATAAGAGCTTGCCTGATGCCGATTGCTTCTAATTTTTGATAGAAGCTAGCGGCTAATCCATTCTGGCCTTTGCTGCTTTTTAGGGCTTTTTTATTAAATCCAAAGTGTTCAACCAGATAGGTCCTAATCCAGCTAAAGGCCTCAGCCAGTGTAAAATCATAGACCTGTCCTTCAGCTGAATGAAAAAAAACATCTTCCGTCATAAAGAGCCAGTCATAGGATAGGTTAGCAAAGCGATAACCCTCATACTGATAGGCTATTAAATAATTCTCAAAGGAATAGACCAAGCGCTCTAAGTCTTGGTCAGCTAATTCAGCAAAAGCCGAATGAAACTGCCCCAGCCTTACCAAAGGAGATTTTAAAACTTCTAGAATATCAATCAGTCGCCAGTTATAGCGGTCCAGGCGAATGAGGTGTTGGATAAGGGTAAAAAGTGGATGGTCAGTCATAGCCTTAGCATGGTCAAAGAAATAAGGAATTTGATTGGCCGCTAGAATCGGAGCAATCATGGATTGATAGGCTTCTAAATCTCGGGTGTAGACTTGAATGTCTTTATAACGGTAGCCTTTTTTTGTAACCAGATAATGAATGCGATTGGAGACATACCGTAATTCACTCTGGATGGAATCAAATTGTAAAAAGCGGTGGCTGTTAAAGTCCCTATCAGCTCTTTGGTGGGTAGCTGATGGCAGTAAGTCTTGTTGGGCTTTAAAGGCTTGCGCTAAGCTCAAAATCGAATCTTGGTAGTTAAAAGCCTGGTCTTTAATTTCCCAATCGGGTTCAATCGCTAGTCCCATCTGCTGAGCTAAACTGCGAATGCGGTAGTAGGTTGCATAAGGTAAGGCGGTAGTCATCAAGGCTTGATTAGCCCTTAATTCAGCGCTCTTGATGGGCAAGACAATCTTAACTTTACAAGCATGCTTAGCCAAACTTAAAAGTAATTGCATTTCCTGGCTATTAAAGTAATAGTAGTGGTCCATTACAAAGAGATACTTATTTAAATTTTGATGGTTGATATAGTCCATCAAGTCTTCCTGCTTGGCAAAATTATCAATCCGAAAATCACTCAGTGCCTTTAGAAAGGCTTGATAAAGCATTTGTAATTCTTTTTGCTTTTCTATTTCCAAATCCATCCAAGTAAAATCTTGCGCTGGCTCAACTTGTAAATCTTCCACTTGAATATTGCCTTCGATAAATTCTTTAAAAAGAACGACTAAGTCTTCGATAAAACCTTGATAGTGAGCCTGCTTTTGGTAAACCACTAAGTTTTCCCGGTATTGGGTTAAGACTTGCCGTACAATCATCGACAGACCTAAGTCACTAATCTCATGACTGGGCTTTTGATCTTTCATCAAGAACCAGTTTAAGCGTGAAAAAGAAGCCACCTGCAAATTAAAAATAGAGCTGGCTTGGTCCACTTGATGGTCACGGATTTCTTCTAAGACAAACTTTTCCATTTCAAATTTCAAGTGTTCTGGCACGATATAATAGACTTTTAAGTCAGGTGTTTCTTTCAATTGGTCCATGATGGCTTGAATAAGAAGGCTTTTTTTATTTTGACTCAAGTCGCCGGTAACAAATTGAATCGTCAAGCTATCTCCTCCTTTGGGTAGAAGAACAGGCTGGATCCCTGCTCCAGCCTGTAATTATTATTTAACTTTTGCTTATTGGGCATTTAATTCCGCAATTTTGATAATTACTTCTGTCGCCTTAACCATGGATTCAACTGCCACGAATTCAAAGCGTCCGTGCATGTTTTCGCCACCGGCAAAGATATTTGGGGTTGGAATCCCCATGAAGGAAATCTTCGAACCGTCGGTTCCACCACGGATAGGCACAATGTTAACAGGAATATCTAAAGCTTCCATGGCTGCTTGGGCTAGGTCAACCGGTGTCATATCCTTTTCAATGATTTCAGCCATGTTGTAATATTGGTCTTTCATTTCCAATGTGATAGGTGGTTCAGCATATTCTTTGTTGATGTTAGCAACGATTTCTTCCACCTTGGCTTTACGCTTTTCAAAAAGATCACGGTTGAAGTCACGAATAATTAGCACTAATTCTGCTTCATCGACCGTCCCTTCTACACTTAAGACATGATAGAAACCTTCGCGGCCAGAAGTTTGCTCTGGTACTTCTGCTTGTGGAAGATCAGACATGAAGAGATTCATAATGGTTGTGGCATTAATCATTTTGCCTTTAGCAGTTCCTGGGTGTATATTTTTACCACGAATTTTCAATACTGCTTGAGCCGCGTTAAAGGATTCATATTCTAACTCACCAACCGGTCCGCCATCCATGGTATAAGCAAAGTCAGTCGCAAAACCTTCTGCATCAAAGTGATCTGCTCCACGTCCAATTTCTTCATCCGGACCAAAGGCTACACGGATTTTACCGTGTTTGATTTCTGGATGTTGGATTAAGTACTCCATGGCGGTCACAATCTCAGCAATACCGGACTTATCATCAGCCCCTAACAGAGTAGTTCCATCAGTGGTAATGAGGGTTTGACCTTTATAAGGTGGTAGGTTAGGAAATTCACTGACCCTCATTACCCAATCTTCACTCAAGTGCAGATCTTTACCGTCGTAGTTTTCAAAGACTTGTGGCTGCACATTTTCAGAATTAAAGTCGGCTGTATCTACGTGAGCAATAAAACCAATGCTGGCTACTTCTTTATCAGTATTAGCCGGTAAAGTAGCTGTGACAAAGGCATTTTCAGGATTTAACACCACTTCTTCCATACCGATTGCTTTTAATTCATCGACCAAAAGATTTAAGAGGTCAAATTGAATGTCAGTCGATGGAATGGTGGTTGAATTCTCATCCGAGCGAGTATTAATCTTAGCGTAACGAATTAAACGTTCTTTAGTTTTTTCAAATAAGTCCATAATCATTCTCCTTTTTATTCATAAGTAAAGGGATCAGTGGAAACTGTGGAAGCAATCACTTCAAGATCCCAACCCTTTTGTTCGATAGCTTCTTTTATTCTGGCCACTTCGACTTCAATAAATAAATGCTCAATATAATGACTGGCATCAATAGTCATAAAGGGCTTTTCATATAGATCATGCCCTGTATGGAAGCTGATATCTCCGGTAATAAAGACATCGGCTTGGACCTTTTCGACCTGGTCCATAAAGCTAGCTCCGGCTCCGCCTACAATAGCAACTCGTTGATAAGTGGCTTGCGGGACTTTTTCAATCACTGTTAAAGCAGGTCGTTTGAAGACTTGCTTGACATAGGCAAAAAGTTCATGGCGCGTTAGAGCTCGAGGCAAGTTGCCTATCCGGCCAATCGCTACCTGTCCTTCTTCTAGATCGATTAAGGGTTTAATATCAGTTAACTTCATAGCTTGAGCCAAAATATCATTCATGCCACCAGGGGCGGCGTCATAATTGGTGTGCATGGCAAAGACATTGATGCCTGCTTGAATGGTTCTTTGATACATTTTTATCTGGGGCTTAGACTGGTCGAAACGCTCGATTGCTTTGAAGAGGGGCGGATGGTGTAAAATCAAGCTATCTACATCTTCTTCAATAGCCTCTTCAACCACTTGTGGTCGCATATCCAAAGCGACCATCACCTTTTTAATCGCTTGTTCAGGATGGCCAAAGTGTAAGCCGACCTTATCCCACTCTTCGGCATAAGCCGCAGGATATTTTTGATCGAGATAAGCCATTAACTCTTTAAAAAAGAGCTTTGTCATAGTCTACCACCTCCTCTATTTTATCTATTTCGGCTTGAATAATGTCTACCTTATTTTTGCGGTCTTGGGCCATTTGCTCATATTCTACTCCATGAAACAACTGATTAAGAATAAAATGGTGGTGGTTTAATTCATTATGCCAGTAATCTTCAAAGATTGGCCCCCTTTGAGTCAAATGTATGGGACCAAACATGATTTCTTTATCAGTGTAAATTGCTTTTTCTGCTTGCTTTTGAGCAACCATTACTTCATAAAATTGCCCCTTTTCATCAATAAAGCATTCGTTAAGAATATGGTAATAATGATCTTGTAACCAGGCTCTGACTTTGGCAACTGCTGTGTTAGCTTGTAAGACTAAGAGTTTTGGTAATTTTCCCGCATGATAACCTGCTTCTAAGATGGAGACAATCAAACCACCTCCCATACCACAGATAGCTGCTGTATTAATGGCATCACTGGTTTCAACTGCCGCAAAGCCATCGCCAAGACGGACGATGATTTTATCTTGCAATTGACTTTCATTGACTTGTTTCACAGCCGATAAATAAGGTCCTTCCACTACCTCACCTGCCACTGCAAATTCTATCTGTTTGTTTTTAAGTAAATTACATGGTAAATAAGCGTGATCACTACCGATATCTGCCAACCGAATCGGCGCTTGACCATATTGAACGATATATTGCGCAACTTTTTCCAGTCGTTGAGATAGTCTTTCGATATTCATCCGATACTCCCTTTCATAAGTCTATTATATACTAGAAAAGCATTTTTGAGACTACCTATTTTTTATCTGTAGATGATTTTGGCTAAATCATTATAGTTATCGACCACATAATTGGCCGGTAAGTGGGACTGTTTGTTTTCATTCAAATGATTAAACCAAACACAATCAAGCCCTGCGTTTAAGGCGCCTTGAATATCAGCACTCAAGGAGTCGCCAATAACGAGTGTCCTTTTAGAATTGAATTCTCTTATATTTTCAGCGACATAATCGAAAAAGCCTTTAGAAGGCTTCACATGGCCAATCTCTTCTGAAATAAAAATTGCTTCAAAATAAGGATTCAACTTTGCATGTTCTAAGCGCGCCCTTTGAATAGCAGAAATACCGTTGGAAATGGCAAACAGACGCTTCCCCTCCTTAAGACAAGCATCGAGGAAGCTTCTTGCACCTTCAATTAGCTGGGCTTGTCTGCCTATACACTTTTGATAGGCTTGAGCCAATTCTACCCCATCCCGCTGATAACCAAAGTGATCAAATAATAAGGCAAAACGACTAGAAATTAGTGTTTGCCGATCAATTAACCCTAACTCTAACTTGTCCCATAAAGAATGATTGAGCAAAACATAGTAGTCAATAAAACGAGGAATAGCTTGCTGGGGAACCCCTTCTTGGCTTAAGAATTCAAGTAAGGCTTGGTCTTGGGCTTGATTAAAATTAAATAAGGTGTTATCTAAATCAAATAATAATAATTGATAAGTCAATTGATCCTTCCTTTCATTCTTAAAGTCACTATTATGCGCTTATTATAAACCAATTTGTCGATAATATATAGCTTACTTAAGTAAATATTTAATAAATTTTTATTATTCAGCTAGACGCACTCAATCATAAAAAAAGCCGGAAAGCTATTAAAGCTTCCGGGTCATCTGTTTAAAGTTCCTTTTTTAAAAGTCAACTTGATCAGGGTCGCTTTGTGTTTTCACCCCCTCTAATTGATCCAACTTTTTGCGGTCTTCTGCTTCTAGCTCAAAGTCAAAAATGTCTAGGTTCGATTCAATATTAGCCGGTGTTTTTGATTTGGGTAAGGGCAGAAAGCCTTTATCAAGCGACCATCTTAGGGCAACTTGCGCAACACTTTTCTTATATTTTTTTGCTATTTCTTCGACTGGCACTTGCTCAAAAAGACTACCACTTCCTAGCGGACTATAGGCTTCTAGAACCATATCATGTTGTTGGCAAAAATTAACTAAATTCTCTTGCGTAGTTCCCGGAGCGAGTAAGACTTGGTTAACCATGGGCTTTATCTTGACAGAGGCTAGTAAAGCAGCTAAGTGATGAACCATGAAATTGGACACCCCAATGGCTTTTAGTTTTCCATCTTGATATAATTCTTCCATCAACTGCCAAACTTCTTGATTAGCTTGCATCCATGCCTTGTCCTTGCGTAAGTGAACGGGATTAGGCCAGTGAATTAACAAAAGGTCTAAATAATCTACTTGCAACTTTTGCATGGATTCTTCCACCGCTTGTTTGGCTAGACTGTAGGAATGCTTGTCATTCCAAATTTTAGTAGTTAGAAAGATCTCTTCACGTGGAATACCTGAATCTTTAATGGCTCGACCGACACTGGCTTCATTGCCATAGACTTGAGCAGTATCAATGTGACGATAGCCTACCTTTAAGGCATGAAGGACACTTTGATAGGCTTCTTCACCTTCTTTTAACTTCCAAGTACCAAAACCAATTTTAGGAATCTTGACACCGTTCTTTAATAAATAACTTTCCATTAATCTTCCCCCTTTTGCCTACCTTAAGTATAAAACGATTAAAGCGCTTTCGCAAGTAAAGGCTTAAACACGAAAAACTCCTTCCGCTCATTTAAGCGTATGAAGGAGTTTTTCTTGTCTTATTCTATTCGATAAAGTCTTTTAATTGTTTAGACCGACTAGGATGGCGTAATTTTCTCAAAGCTTTAGCTTCGATTTGACGAATACGCTCACGCGTTACACCAAAAACCTTACCGACTTGTTCAAGGGTGCGAATATTGCCATCATCCAAGCCGAAGCGTAAGCGTAGAACATTTTCTTCACGGTCAGTTAAGGTATCCAACACATCTTCTAACTGTTCCCTTAAGAGGGCTGAAGCCGTATGATCTTCTGGACTTAAGGCGCCTTCGTCTTCAATAAAATCACCTAAGTGCGAATCGTCCTCTTCACCAATGGGGGTTTCCAAGGAGACCGGTTCTTGAGCAATTTTTAAGATATCACGTACTTTTTCAGTCGGTAAATCCATTTCTGCTCCGATTTCTTCAGGCGTCGGTTCTCTACCCAGGTCTTGTAACAATTGTCTTTGGACTCTTACTAATTTGTTGATGGTTTCCACCATATGAACCGGGATACGAATGGTTCGCGCCTGGTCGGCAATGGCTCGTGTGATGGCTTGACGAATCCACCAAGTAGCGTAAGTTGAGAATTTGAACCCTTTAGTATGGTCAAACTTTTCAACCGCCTTCATCAAGCCCATATTCCCTTCTTGAATGAGGTCTAAGAAGGACATACCACGACCCACATAACGCTTAGCAATCGATACTACTAAACGAAGGTTGGCTTCAGCCAATTCTTGCTTAGCTAATTCATCGCCTTCTAAGATACGCTTGGCCAATTCGACCTCTTCATCTGCATTTAATAGATCGACACGACCAATTTCTTTTAAATACATACGAACAGGATCTGCTACCTTTATTTTTGAAGCGGCTGCTTTTTGGGCGGCTGTTAGGACTTCTTCTGGTTTAACGTCTTCTGCTCTAACCATTTGTTGCTTGGTTGGTCCACCATCATCACCTACTACCGCAATCCCTTGGTCTTCCACCTTTTGAATGAGCTTATCAATGCCATTGGCATCTAATTTATATGGAATGGCTAATTGATTGCTCAAGTCATCATAGTGAACTTGACCGAGAATTTTCTTTTCTTTTATCAGCTTTTCAGTGGCCTGGTCTAAAGTCAGCTTTAATTCATTTTTACTTGCTTTATTGTCTTTCTTTTCTTTTGCCATAAAGTAAGCCCCCTATTCTTTTGTCTTTAATTTTCTTTGCAACACCATTAAGCGATTAATCACCTCGGTTGCCTTATCGGCTTCTTGCTGTTGGTGATATTGTTTAAATTGGGTCTTTAATTCTTCTATTTCTTGTTCTAAAAAGGCGATTTGGATGGTATTTAAACAGTCGGTCATCGCTTGATCTTGATAACCAATCGGTTCAAAATCCCACATTACATTCGTTAAAAGACTATTGACTTGAACCTCTTCAATATTACCAACTATTCCTGTTAAAGGCAATTTGTTACCTTGATAATAGTAATCCGTCAAGGCTAGAAAGGCCTTTTGTGAAAAGTCATGGTAGAGAAATGGCAGCTCATTTAATTTTTCTAAATAATTCCAAGCCTCTTGATAGTACATTAAAAAGCCTAACCATAATTTTTCACTTTGAAAGGCTTTAAAAGAATCTACTTTTAAGGCCTGCTGATCACTTTGTAATTGCGGAGGTGGTTGATGATGGTTGATAGCTGGTTGCTTTTTAGCAGTCTTTCTTTGACCCCCACTCAAGCGCAACATTCGCTCTTGCAAGAAGCTTTCTGCTATTTGAAATTCTTCAGCAAGTTCCACCAGATACAATTGTTTCTCGACGGGTGATTGGATTTTGTTTAAATCAACTAATAAACGGTCGATATATTCCGCCACAGCAGCTTTATCATCCATTTGAAAGAATTGCTTGTGATAATTTTTGAAAAAATTAAAGGAAGTTTGTGCTTGGTTTAAAAGTGTTTGGAAGGATTCTTTTCCCCTGGCTTTCAACCACTCATCAGGGTCCATCCCTCTAGGTAAAAGGATTGATTTAAATTGGGCTTTGGGAAAATCTTTTCCCAATTCAAAGGCTTTAGCTGTAGCTTTTTGCCCTGCTTCATCGCCATCAAATACAAAGAGAATTTCATTGGCTAATTTGGTCAAATAAGACAAGTGATCATGGGTCAAGCTAGTCCCCATGGTAGCTACTGCCTGTTCGAATCCTGCTTCGTAAAGTGCAATCACATCCATAAAACCTTCACAAACTATAATTTGTTTTAACTTGCGAATGGCTGGTCGTGCCAAATCAAGATTATAAACCAGCTGACTCTTATGAAAAATAGTGGTTTCAGGCGAGTTAACATACTTACTCTTGCGAGAGTCCCCTGCTTGATAGAGGCGTCCAGAAAAGGCTAAAACCTTTCCTTGATTCGATCTCAAAGGGAAGATAATCCGTCCACGAAAGCGGTCGATAATGGCTGGACTATTTTCAGCTTGGTAAAAAATACCCGAAGTCAGTAATTCTTCTTCAGTGAAAGACTGATCCTTTAAATAAGTCCATAAGAGCTCAGAATTATCAGGCGCTAACCCTAAAGCAAAGGCGTTAATCGTTTCCTTCTTTAAGCCACGATCGCTTAAATAAGCATAAGCTTGATTACCATTTTCTGTAGCAGTTAAAAAGTAATGATAGAATTGACTAGCTTTTTCATAGATCGCATACAATTGTTTATCTTGATGAGGAATTGGACTATAATCATCTTCAGCTAATAAACTTGAATCCAAAGGGTAGTCTGCAAACTCTGCCACCTTAATAACCGCTTGTTTAAAGGATAACGATTCAATTTCCTGGATAAAACCAAAGACATTGCCCGCTCTACCACAAGAGAAGCATTTGAAGATTTGCTTTTCGGTATGAATGGAAAAGGATGGGTTATTGTCTTCATGAAAAGGGCAAGAGGCAGAGTAGCCTGGACCCCTTTTAGTCAGTTGCACATATTGACTGACAACGTCTTCGATTTTAACCGACTGCCTGATAGCATCAATCACCTCATTCGGTATATAGGCCATGGCCTGCCTCCTCTAATAAAATTTCAAGCTTGTTTTAAACAGCTTTAGTAATTGGCTTTTTAGCTTTCCACAGTAGGAAGGCACCCATCATAAATTGAATCACAATTACAAACAAGCCTTTGAGCGAATCGCCCGTTAGTTGGGTAATAATTCCCAGAATGGTGGTACCTAAAACTGATGAAAATTTACCGAAAATATTATAAATACCAAAAAGCTGGTTATTTTTCTCCAGTGGAATAATAGAACCAAAATAAGAACGACTAAGAGATTGAATCCCACCTTGAGCTGAACCTACTAAGATAGCGATGATCATAAAATCCACAAAAGAGGATAAGGATAGGGCCATTAAACAAATTAGAATGTAGGTCCCAATACCTGTAAAAAGCATAGTGCGCCTTCCCCAGCGTTTGGCTAAGATGCCATAAATAATTGAGCACGGAAAGGCAACGATTTGAACCACTAACAACATCAATATTAACTGAGTAGCTGTTAAGCCCTGGTCACTTCCGATGGAGGTAGCCATTTTGATAATCGTTCCTACCCCGTCTATGTAGAAGAAATAGCCGATTAAGAAATAAACAATCACCTTGTCTTTGGTTAGTTCCGTTAGAGTTTCTTTGAGAGAAGCTAAAGTTGAAGCGATAATATGGGGCTGCTTTGGTTGGTCCATATAGACCTGGTCGACATTTTTCCAATAAGGAATGGTAAAAACAAACCACCAAACAGCCGTTAAAAGAAAACCGATATTAACCACTACACCCTCTTTTAACCCACCTGAAAATTGTAAAAGCATAAAAATTAAGAAAGGAATCACACTTCCGATATAACCAAAACCAAAACCGGCTGAGGACACTAAGTCCAAACGGTCGCGACTGGTGACATCCATCAAGGAAGCATCATAAAAAATATTAGCAGTCGAAAAACCGACAGCTGAAAAGCCATAAAGTACCAATAGCCACTGCCAAGAAACTTGACCAATCAAAATCATCGATAGCACTGAGAAAACACCTAAGAGCGTAGCAGTGGTAAATAATTTTTTACGGTAACCAGGAAAATCTGCTAAAGTCCCTAAAAAAGGAGCCATCATAGCGACAGCGATCGTCCCGATAGCATTGGTATAACCAAGATAGGCTGTTGAATTAGCATCAGAGACCCCCGCATTGGTGGCAATACTCTTATAAAATATAGGGAATAAAGCGGTGGTGATCATTAAAGAATAGGCAGAATTGGCCCAGTCTTGTAGAATCCATGAAAATTCCTTCTTGGTATAAGTAGAACATAGCTTTTTCACTTTATTGACTCCTATTCATCCATTAATAAACTTTCAAACAAGTCTAAAATATCTTCGCGACCTTCTCCGGTTACCGATGAAAAAGTGAAAAGCGCATCGGTTGTTGGTAAATTTAAACTTTTCTTATAGAGGGATAAATGTTTATTCCATTGGCTTTTTTTGATTTTGTCCGCCTTGGTCAAACAAATGGCAAAAGGAATGTCTAATTCTTCGGCAAATTGATACATTGCTTTGTCTAATTGAGTGGGCTCGTGACGAATATCCATCAAGAGGATTAATAAACGAAGATTTCTTCTTTGCCGTAGAAAATTCAAATTCATCTTGGCCCAATTTTTACGATTTAGCTTGGAAACCCGAGCGTATCCATAACCTGGCACATCCACGACACGAAAAGCAGCGTCGTTTACCGAATAAAAGTTTAAAGTTTGGGTCTTACCAGGCTGTCCAGAGGTCCGGGCCAACTTATTACGTTGGAGGACCTTGTTAATAAAACTGGATTTGCCAACATTTGACCGCCCGGCAAGGGCAATCTCAGGCACTTCATCTTGTGGCGCTTGGGACTCTTGAACAGCTGAAATTACAAATTTTGCTTCTTTAATGTGCATTCGTCTACCCCATTTTTTATTTGCTTATCTTGCGATTACTCTTATTATAATAAGTGGCGCGACTTTTGCCCAATACCGTGTCTTTTGTGACCTTGATGCGTGAAATATCTTCTCTTTGTGGTACTTCAAACATAATATCTAACATAGTGTTTTCTAAGATTGACCTTAAACCACGCGCTCCAGTGTCGCGAATAATAGCCTGGTGAGCAATTTCTTCCAAGGCCGCTTCTTCAAACTCTAGTTTGACATCTTCCATTTCTAAAAGACGTTGGTATTGTTTAACCAAAGCGTTCTTAGGTTGGGTTAAGATACTGACTAAATCTTCTTGTGATAATTGATCCAAGACCGTTAAGATGGGCAATCGTCCAATGAATTCGGGAATTAAGCCGAATTTAAGCAAGTCTTCTGAACTGGCTAATTGCATGATATTCTCATCACTATGTTGTCGATGAGTATCCGTACCAAAACCAATTACTTTAGAGCCTAAACGTTCTTTAATCGTAGTTTCAATGCCAGCAAAGGCTCCACCTACAATAAAGAGAATTTGCGAGGTGTCGATTTGAATATAATCTTGGTTAGGGTGCTTACGCCCTCCCTTAGGTGGGATATTGGCTACCGTTCCTTCTAAAATTTTAAGCAGAGCTTGTTGGACACCTTCACCTGAAACATCACGGGTAATCGAGGTGTTTTCAGATTTTCGTGCAATCTTATCGATTTCATCCACATAAATAATCCCTTTTTGAGCACGTTCAATATCATAATCAGCAGCTTGTACTAATTTCAGTAAAATATTTTCAACGTCTTCCCCCACATAGCCTGCTTCGGTTAGGGTGGTAGCGTCCGCTATGGCAAAAGGAACATTTATAATGCGAGCCAAGCTCTGGGCTAAGTAGGTTTTACCCGAACCGGTCGGACCGATAATACAGATATTAGACTTTTGCAATTCGACATCATCGTCATCAAGGGCTTTAAAGTTGATGCGCTTATAATGATTATAAACTGCCACGGCTAAAGATTTCTTAGCTTGATCTTGGCCAATCACATATTGGTTTAGTTGATCAACAATCTCTTGCGGTTTTAACACTTTAACTGGTTCTTGCTCTTTTTCAAAGCGCATCTCTTCTTGAATGATTGATTGGCATAAATCAACACATTCGTTACAGATGAAAACATCTGGTCCAGCAATAATCTTATCGACTTCATCTTGTGATTTACCACAAAACGAGCAGTAATAATCATTGATATTTGTAGTCTTTCCCATGTTTCCTCCTTTTTGGTCTTACTTACTTAAATAAGACTAAAAAGGGACGCAAAAGTCACTTTAAAATCAGACTGTTGCGATCCCTCTTTTGTTATTTCTTCTATTTTAGTATCCTATTTTTCTTCAACAGAGTCAACAATTAAGCTCATGGCTTTCTTCAAGCGAATATCAGACTTCAACATATCTTCAGTCACATATTGTTTCACTTGATCAGTTGGCATTCCGTATTGACTGGCTAATAATTCAATTTCCTTATTAACTTCTTCTTCATTGACATCAATCTTTTCTTTTGCAACGATTGCTTCTAAGACTAAGTTCGTTTTAGTTCTTAGGTCTGCTTCTTCTGCAAACTGTTCATGGAGATCTTCACGAGTGCTACCAGAAATTTGGTAATAGAGATCTTCGTTAATTCCTTGACGCTTCAAGTTGTTTAAGAAGTGATCCATTTGACGGTGGATTTCTTCGTGAACCATTGCTTCAGGCATTTCGACGATTTCAGCATTTTCAACCGCTTGACGTAATGCTAAATCTTCAATGACCTCTTTAGCTTGCTTTTCTTTTTCTTCTTCTAATTGAACACGTACTTTATTACGCAATTCGTCCAAGCTTTCTACTTCGTCATCTGCATCTTTAGCAAATTCATCATCGAATTCTGGTAATTCTTTTGCTTTTACTTCGTGAACACGCACTTTGAACATAGCGTCTTGACCAGCCAGTTCCTCCGCATGGTATTCTTCAGGAAAAGTAACTTTAACTTCTACATCATCACCAGGTTTAGCACCTACTAGTTGATCTTCAAAGCCAGGAATGAATGAATTGGAACCTAATTCTAAGGAATGGTTTTCACCTTTACCCCCTTCGAATGGTTCCCCGTCGCGAAAACCTTCATAGTCGATTACGACAGTATCGCCTTCAACCGCTGCATCTTCTTTAACAACTAATTCTGCTAATTGTTGACGCTTTTCTTCTAAGCGCTTTTCTACATCTTCATCGCTTACCTGGCGGTCTTGTTTTTCTACTGTTAAGCCCTTGTATTCACCTAATTTAACTTCTGGTTTTAAGGTAACTTTGGCAGTAATAACCCATGGCTTCCCTTTTTCCATTGATTCAATATCAATTTCAGGTTGAGTAACCGCTTCAATCTCTGCTTCTTCCACAGCTTGTTGATAGGCGCCTGGGATTAATTGGTTTAATACTTCTTCATATAATGAAGCTTCACCATAAACATTGTTGAAGATTTGACGTGGTACTTTCCCTTTACGAAATCCAGGTACAGAGATATTTTTACGTACTTTATTGTAAGCTTTATCTAAGCCTTTGTTGATATCTTCTACTGGAATTTCAAATGTTAAAACTCCTTCATTGATAGAGCTTTTTTCAAATTTAATTGTCATAATTATTCTTCCTCCAAGACTAGTATATAATTTACATACCCATACATTTTAACGAAATTCCCTGCTTTTGTAAACACCAAATCAATATTACCAATAAAGTCTAATAAAATTCATTTTTTGTTGTTAGACTAGGTCTTAGAATAAGTCTGAATTGAAACTAGGTATCTGACTAAAAATTCGCTATAATAAGACTTATTGAGGAGTGAGTCCATGTTTAATTATCCTGCAGGACAAGGTCCGCGTTTTAAATTTAAAAGGAAAGAAATAACATCCAAACAAAAAACACAATACGGTAGTCGAGGGATGTCCTTTGAAGAAATGATCAATCAGAGTAATGCTTATTATTTAAACCGGCAACTGGCGGTCATTCATAAAAAGCCAACACCAGTGCAGATTGTCAAAGTCGATTACCCCAAACGATCAGCCGCCCGTATTACTGAAGCCTATTTTCGTCAGGCCTCTACCACTGACTATAATGGTGTCTATCTGGGCAGGTATATTGACTTTGAGACTAAGGAAACGCGTAACAAGACCTCTTTCCCTTTATCCAATTTACATGACCATCAAATCGAACATATGAAGCTTTGCTTCCAGCAAGGAGGCATCGTCTTTTTGTTGATCTACTTTAGGGTACACGATGCAATCTATCTGATTCCCTATCCCCTGCTTGAAAATTTCTTGCAAAAAAACCAAAAGCAAAGCATCCCTTATAGTTTTATTCAAGCCCATGCTTATGCTTGTCCCCAAGGCAAATTTCCTATTTCAGTCGATTATTTAAGTGCCTTGGATGCCTACTTAGAAGAAGTCAAATAAAAAGTCTCTAATAGAAACGAGGAATAAATATGGTGACAGGAAGTCGCGTAGAAAGAAAAAAATATCATCAACAACATCCCCCTAAGAGATCAAAAACAAATTTCATGACCTGGTTCAAGCGCATTGTCATAATAGGCCTGTCTTTAGGTCTACTTACTTTAATAGCTGGTGCTGGTCTCTTTACTTATTATGCCATGTCAGCCCCTGAGATTGACCAAGACGATTTAACTGGTCAAGTCTCTTCTAAAGTCTTTGATAATAGAGGTAATTTGGTCAAAACCCTAGGTGGTAAGAACCGCGATCTAATGACAGCCGATCAAGTCCCTGAAGTCTTAAAACAAGCGGTCTTAGCCATTGAAGATGCGCGCTTTATGGAACACAAAGGAGTTGACCCTATCCGAATTGTAGGGGCGGCCATAGCCAACCTTAGAGCGGGTGACATTCGCCAAGGTGGTTCTACCATTACTCAACAGTTGGTCAAATTATCGGTTTTTTCCACTAAATTTGAAGATCAAACCTTAGAAAGAAAGGCCCAAGAAGCATGGTTGTCCTTGAAGTTGGAGCAAGAATATTCCAAAGAAGAAATCCTCTCTCTCTATCTCAATAAATTGTTTTATTCTAACAATGTTTATGGGGCTAAAACAGCTGCTCGGTCTTTCTTTGATAAAGACTTAAAAGATCTGACTCTAGCAGAAGCTGCTCTTTTGGCTGGATTACCGCAAGCCCCTACGCAGTATGATCCCTATCTTTATCCTGAAGTCGCCCAAGAGCGTCGGGATACCGTCTTACAGGTCATGCTCAAACGTCAAATGATTAGTCAGGCTCAATATGATGAAGCTGTGGCTATTCCAGTGGCTTCCATGCTGTCTCCTTTAAATGATGACACCCTTAGTGAAATGGACTTAATAGTCGATGCCTATATCGATGTAGTCGCTCAAGAAGTTCAAGATAAAATGAACTTAAATGTCTATACGGATGGTCTAGAAATTTACACCAATCTCGATATAGACGCTCAAAAATATCTCTATCAAACGGTTCAAGATGCTAATGGCAATCTCTTCCCTAATGATGAAATGCAAACAGCTGTTTCTATCATCAATGTCGATAATGGACAGCTCACCGCCCTATCCGGTGGACGTAACCAAGAAGTGGCTATGGGACTTAACCGCACAGCCACCCTTAACCGCAGTATCGGTTCCACTATGAAACCGTTAGCCGATTATGGACCAGCGATTGAATACCTCAATTATTCAACTGGCCAAACGGTCGTTGATGAACCTTACACTTATACCTCGGGGGATGAAATTTATAATTATGATAGAGACTACAAGGGAAAACAAACACTTAGAGAAGCCTTAGTAGGTTCACGTAATATCCCGGCCTTGAAACTCTTACAAGAAGTGGGCTTAGACAAGTCTTATTCCTTCCTACAAAAGATGGATATAAATATTAAGAACAATAACCAACGCGAATTAGTCGAATCCAATGCCATTGGGGGTGAAATGACGCCCATTCAATTATCGGCTGCCTATGCGACTATTGCTAATTATGGTAACTATCATAAACCCTATACCGTTAACAAAGTCGTTACTCAAGCAGGAACCATTCAAGAATTTCAAGCGGAAAGTCGTCAAGCTATGAAAGACTCTACTGCTTATATGTTAGTGGATATCTTAAAGGGTGTTCCTGGAACCTTTGCTGAAAAAGCGGGCGTCAATGGTCTCTACCATGCTGGTAAGACCGGAACAACCAACTATTCCGACCAACAAAGAACGGAAATTGGCATTGATCCACAAAGTTTTGCTGCACCCGATGCTTGGTATGCTGGTTTTACTCCGCAATATGCCATTGCCACTTGGGTGGGCTATGATGATCCTTATAAGGCTGGTAATCAATTGAGCTATCAGGATTCACTTATTCCACAGCTGATTTACAGCCAGATGATTCAATATCTGATGCAAGAAGTCCCGATAGCTGATTGGCAAAAACCAGACTCGGTCGAAGTAGCTGAAATTGAAAAATATACCCAGCCACTGCAAAAACCAAGTCCCCAAACACCTGCCAATATGCGGTCAAATGAACTCTTTGTAAAAGGTAGTCAACCGACCCAGATTTCACCTGTTTATAAAGTATTAGCTTCACCAAGTGGTTTCGATGCGGAATACAATGAAGAGACTGAAGAAATTGAAGCCAAGTGGGAACCATTAACCATTCAAGCTAGCTTTGAGTTAAGACTGAATGGTGAAATCGTCTATTCAGGAACAGATACTGAATTTAAAGTTCCAGCACCTGCTCCTGGCTATTATGAATTAGGCTTACGCATTGTCGATGGCCATTCTGCCTCTGATCAATTAATTATTACCTTTGATTTATCTGTCGAAGAAACGACTACTAGTGAAGAAACTACCTTAGAAATTAGCGAAACGACTCTGGCTCCAGATCCTAATCCATCTGATCCAGAAGACAAACTGAATACTGTCGAAAGTATTGGCGGACCTTAGAAATTTAGGCTCCTATTCAAAAGCTTCATCCTCCCTATATAGGAAGATGAAGCTTTTATTTGTACAAAATAAAGCCTAGCTGTTCGATAAATCTCACCGATCAGCTAGGCGGGTTCTTTAGTCCTTGTTATGCCATTTTAAAATGGGTATTTTAAATTTGGATGTTTGATTGGGTTTTTCTGATTGAATACTTTGATTACGGTGGTTGTATTGCTTGCTTGCCACTATAGCCTCATCTACAGTATGAATGTTTTGTTCTTGCCAATTCAGCAGTATGCGGTCAATATACTTTAGATTAAAGACTTGACGAATAGACGCTTCTTTAAGTGCTTGATAGACTAGATCTGGCTGATAACCATCCTTTTGAATCCATTGGTAGAGCGTTTCTAATTCTACACTTGAAAGTGAACGGCCGAATGCTTCTTCAAAGACTTGAATCAATTGTCCGGCCTTAACTTTCTGATCAGCTTGAACTTGTTTATTGGACAGAGCTTCTGTCTGACTTGTTTTTTGGTCAGCCACTAATTGATCTAACTTATCAAACAAGGGACGCAAGGTATAATGGTCCGTTTGTTTACCCTCTTCATCTGGTACTAATTCAATATTAAGATAGTTCTTATCTAACAAGGAATTGAGTGTTTCGTAGAGAAGGTCACTCTCCCAAGCAAATTGATTGGATAAGTTTATAATAGTATCTGCAGATTGGGACTGATTAATTTGCTTCAAGAGATAAGTAATAAATAAAAATTCATTTGAATTAAGGCCTAGTTGACCAAAGTGATCAATCAAAAGATTCGGTACCATGGTGTAACCCGTTTTCATCCAATCATAAACTGAGTTTGCCATTGGTCCAACTCCTTACATTTTATGGGTAGAGACGGTTTAACAAACGTGGGAATGGTGATGTTTCACGGATATGTTCAATACCAGAAATCCAAGCAACAGCTCTTTCAAGACCTAAACCAAAACCAGAACAGGGCACATTACCATATTTTCTTAGATCGAGATACCAGGCATAAACGGCTGGATCTAAATTAAAGGCCTTAATATTCTCTGCTAAAGTCTCATAATCGTCGATCCTTTGTGAACCACCAATAATCTCGCCATAACCTTCTGGCGCTATCATATCGGCACATAAAACGGTTTCTGGGTTGTCAGGATTGACTTTCATATAGAAAGGTTTGATAGAGCGTGGCCAGTTGACAATGAAGACTGGTTGTTCATGTTGGTTAGCAATAAAAGTCTCGTGTGGTGAACCGAAATCATCGCCCCACTCAATATCATCAAAACCATTATCTTTTAATAATTGAACGGCCTCAGTGTATTCAATACGTGGATAAGGAACTTGAGTATACTTTTCAAGCACATCAATATCACGCCCTAGTGTTTCCAAGGCCATGCTGCAGTTGTCAATCGTATTACGTACCAAGTAAGCCACATATTCTTCTTGGACTTTTAAGCTTTGTTCGTGGTCGGTAAAGGCCATTTCAGGCTCCATCATCCAGAACTCAATCAGGTGACGGCGAGTTTTAGATTTTTCCGCTCTAAAAGTTGGTCCGAATGAGAAGACTTTACCAAAGGACATAGCGGCTGCTTCCATATATAATTGACCAGATTGAGAAAGATAAGCATCTTCTTCAAAATACTTAGTGTGGAACAGTTCAGTGGTTCCTTCCGGTGCTGACCCAGTTAGAACGGGTGGGTCAATCTTAATGAAGCCACGGTCATTATAGAATTCATAAGTTGCACGGATAATTTCGTTACGAATTTGCATAATGGCATGCTGGCGACTAGAACGCAACCATAAATGACGGTGATCCATTAAAAAGTCTGTCCCGTGTTCTTTAGGTGTAATTGGATAGTCATGACTTTCGCCGATCACTTCCACTGAATGAACTAAAAGTTCATAGCCTAAAGCAGAACGGTCGTCAGCTTGAACAGTTCCGATTAGTTTTAGACTTGATTCCTGCCCCAAGCTCTTAACAGTATCGAATACTTCATCTCCCACTTCAGCTTTTAAGACGATTCCTTGGAAGTAAGTCTTGCCGTCACGTAGTTGTAAAAAGGCAATTTTACCGGAAGAGCGTTTGTTTGTTAACCAAGCGTTAATTTGTACTTTTTGGTTTAAGTGTGATGCCGCTTGGTTCATTGTGATAGTTTCCATTTATTTTCCTCCTACTTATATGTTTGATATGGTTTGAATCCACTTGCCGGTCTTGGCAGAGAGTAGAAAATAAGTGATGGTGTTGTTGTCATTCTTTAAAGTCATTTCCCAGACAGGTTCCGATTGATAAAGACCTAAGCGAGCTTGCATAATCTTTGGCTCTTCAATTTGGCTAGCTGTCACGGATTTTGCTTCTTCTTCAGTAAATAATTCGTTCACTGAATAGTAATGAATGTCTCCACCTTCTCGTTCAATAATAGCATAGTGTTGCTGATTATTCTCGTCAAAAAAATCAAGAGCAAAGGTTGCTTGATCAATGGTGGTCCAATAAAAATTATTAACCTTTTCTACCGCATAATCATATGTCACTAAAGCGATTGCTTCTTCTTGAGCCAAGTTATAAGCTGTCTGACTTTTCATAAAAACAGCTAATAAGGCTATCATGATTGACAAGGTGATGACTGTCAAGATTGAAACTGTCCGTTTACTCATAAGTTTCTATGCTTCCCCTCTAAAATATTCTATTCCTTATTGTAAATTAAATTCTACCAGATGTTCAAGCTTCTGTCTGATTTCTTTAGAATAATATTTGGTAAAGACACGATCGTCTAACAAACAGAAATTTTGACAGTTAAAGTGGCGGTCTAAATAGTCGAAAGCAATGGCAAAATCGACTAGCATTCGATCGATTAATAAGTGATCAAAGATTAGTTCGAACGGCAGATTCAAGTGGTCTGCTAATGCTAAAATATAAGCATCTTCTAACGATCTAAAAGGTAAGCGCAGCCAGAATATATGGCAAGGTCGCTTATCTAACAGCCAGTTTTCATTTAAGAGCGACTGCCATTGAATGACTAAAATGGTATCACAATCATCCATAGCCAACCGTCTGATTTTATTTAAGGATCCAGATACATGTTGACCCAACAATCGAACTTGTTCTTGATCTTTTAACTTGCCTTTTATTTGGCGATAAACATCAATAGCTTGCTGGCGATTGTTTACAATAATCAGACTTAAGGGTGGCAGCTGATCAGCTTCAATGCTTTCAAGCAAGTTTTCACCGATTAAGCGACCTTGCTCTTGATTTCTTTGAGAATCTTGACTTTTTTTAGCAATCCAATCGAATGGTACGTCAATGACTAACTTTTCCATTGGTTGTGGTAATTGCAAGTAGTTGTATAGATCGAGTCCTAACTGATAATAACTCCCGCTATTTAAGCGAAAATGTAGATCCCCTGGACTAAAGAGTAGGACTTGTTGAAAGCTTTCAAAGGCATGTTGATATTCTTGAACTAAACGAATGGGTTTCCATGTCAGTTGGAATTGATAATAACGATCTTCTATTTGGCTGACACGAATAGTTAAATAACCTTCGGACTGACTAATTTTAGCTTGAAAGTTGTCTAAATTATTTAAAAAGGCCTGTAGGTGCAGCATTTTTATCTTAAGATGATGTGGCTTGCTTGCTAAAAGATCTTTTAATGCTTGTTCTTGAAGCAGTGTTTTTAAAGCCTTATGCATTTGCTGTTGAATGCTTAAGATAGCTCGAGTAGTTGACAAGGACACCTTGACTTCTCTGCTGGACTCCCGCTCAACCGCTCGGAAGTGGTGATTTTGAATTTCACTTTCTAAAAGATTCAATACTTGCCGGATTAGATTAATTAAATGATCCATTCTTAAGATTGAAGCTTGAATAGCAGCATGCGTTCGATCCTGATGATATAAGATATCCAAGACTTGTTGGCACAAAATTAAGAGTTGACTATAAGCCAACTGTATTTGGTGGAAAAAGGACAATTGTCTGCTTAATAGACTGAGATTATCACACACTAGGAGCTGCTGTTTACTAAAACTGCCCTCTTGACTCGCTTCTTCCATCAAATAGCTGGTTTGAGTCAGTACGACTGCTTGTTTATCATGATTGGATAAAGCTTTTTGGTAAAAATAGGAGGCTCGATAATTCGGATAAAGCCCATGATTAAAGCGATTAATTTGATCGCTAATCTTCAATTCTTGGTTCATTTCCATCAGTAAGCCTGTTTGGGTCTCTTCTAGCCAGACTAAGGTTGAAGCAATCACTAAAATTTCTTGCTGATTTAATTGAGAAATCACCACTTGATCAAGGTAGCGTTTAAAATGATCTAAATGTAAATATTGACTCGGTCTCAATAAGTAAGAAAAAGGGATTTCTTCTTGCTTGAAGAAAGTAGCCCATTCTTCGAGAGCCGATTGACTAGAAACAGCTAATACCAGCGAAGACTTATTTTTAGCTAAAACTTCAAGCAACCAATATTTTACCACTAGTGGATCAATTGGCCGCCATTGTCCTTCTACTACTAATCGATTTGTAGTCTGCATTTTTTCTAACAACCAATTAATTTGAGCTTTTGCTTTCGTACTTAGAAGATTTTCTTGATCAAATGGTGGTTTTTTATCTAATTGAGTGTCTGCTGCTTGATTGAGTATGAATTGCTGCGGTTGTTGAAAGAAAATAATTTCCTGCTTATCTAAAGCCTGAGCTAAATCCAATAAGAGGGTTTGTGTCTTACTAGGCAGTTGCATCCACTTGCTAGCCATCGCATTTAGTATTTTTGCGGTTATTTTGGCATCTGCTAAAGCTTGATGTGCCTGGTTAAAGGGAATGTCTAAATAGAAGCTTAAATCTGTTAAATTGAATCCTGTGGCCTGAGGGAAGATAATTTTAGCTAACTTGACGGAATCGATGGCCAAAGGGTTAAAATCATAGCCACACGCTTGGAAATGGTGTTGCATAAAGGTCAAGTCATGGTTGAGATTATGCGCTACAAAAAGACAACCTTCTAAACGCTTGAACCATAAGTTTGCAACTGATTCAAAAAGAGGTGCTTGATCAACCTCTTCTTGTGAGATACCGGTTAATTGTTGGATGTTTTGTGGGACCTCACGTTCAGGATTAATCAGCATTTCATATTGACCAATGATTTGACCTTGATCAATAAGAACCGCCCCAATTTGAATAATTCGGTCTCCACTGTCTAGACGTGGTCCGGTTGATTCGAGGTCGACGATGGCATATTTCATGAAGTCCCTCCTCTCTTTTAATATATTTATTGGTCTTTGAGCCAGTCAATAATGGCAGCGGTTTGATTAGTTAATTCTCCTCTAATAACCTTTGCTTCGATTTGATCGAGCAATTGTCCAATCACCGGCCCACCTTTTGCCATTTTAAGTGCTTGCATAATTTGCTTACCATTAATGGCTAGTTCTTGCCGCTTTCTAATAGGTAAATTACTTATTAAAGCTTCTATTTCTTTTTTGGTAGCCATTTGATCAGTGATTTCTAAATAAGTATTCATTTGATCAATCACTTCTTGAGCATAGCCATAGACGGTTTCGATGGTGAAGGTCTGCTGGCTAATTTCATGGTCAAGCTTTAAAAAAGCGACTACTTGATTCATTAAACGATTAGATAAGGTCCACTGCTTCATCAAGTGTCTTTGAGTCTTTTCTTCATTAATTTCCATTCCCTTTAATAGCAAGGACCAAGTGATAAGTGGACTAAGGCCTGCTTGTCCTGTTGTTTGATTTACCAAGTAAGTCAAACCTTCTACATAATCAAATTGATTGGCTTGAGGGAAAGCTTGGTCTAGCTTAGCCTTTTTAAAGGATGAAATGGTTTGTGTTAAATAAGGCCCTGCCATCATCTTTTCTAATTCAATGCGGATGCGTTCAATGGAAATTTTAGACAGATTGCTAGCTAATTGGCACATGGCTTGGAAAGTTTTTTCTTCTAATTGAAAGCCTAACTGAGAGGCAAAACGAATGCCACGCATGATTCTTAAGGCATCTTCTTGAAAACGTTCCAATGGCTCGCCGACAGCCCTCAGCAACTTATCTTTCAAATCTTGATAGCCCCCATGAAAATCATATAAATTGCCCTTGGCGTCTACTGCCATGGCGTTGATCGTGAAATCTCGTCTCAGAGTATCTAACTCAAGATTTCTGACAAATTCTACATGGTCGGGCCTTCGATAATCCGAATAAGTCGATTCGGTACGGAAAGTAGTTATTTCATAAGAGTTTCCTTGATATAAAACCACAATGGTGCCATGTTGGATGCCTACATCAAAGTGTTTGGGAAAGATGGTTTGAATTTCTTGAGGAAAGGCGGAAGTCGCAATGTCAATATCCCCTATTGATTTTTCTAATAGCACATCGCGAATGGCCCCTCCAACAAAATAAGCCTCATAGCCATGAGACTCAATTTTTTTTAATACAGGAATAGACGCTTGAAAAAGCGAATCCTCTAAAGATATTTGCATGCTATCACTCCAAACCGGATTGAAATTGATCAAGCCATTGCTCAATTTGATCGTAATTATTTGTTTCTAACGCACCGTCAATCTTTTCCATGATCATTTGTTTATAAGCTTGGCGACTAATTTGATGTAAGCTTTGATTGACTTGATCTAAAGCCTTCATTTGGATGGGGACAAATGGATTTTCTTTTAAAAGACCTCTTTGCATCGCCTCTAGTTGATAATCGGCTAAATCAAACTCTATGTAAAAGCTTTGACCCTTTTTAAGTGAGTTCAACCGAAAATCGTGAAAGGCTTGATCAATCTGATGGTAGATATAATCTTCTTTATAATAGACCAAGGGGGGCTCTTGCAAGGGGGGATAGGATATCTTTATTCCTCTTGGAGCATAGATGACATCATGCGAAAACTCAACCCATTGCAGCTCACTAGGCCTCATTTGTAAATAGGCTAAAAAAATCATTATCTCGCGATTGGGATGAGGATGGTTGAGAATCATCCAATTTAAAAATAAGTGTTTATCTTGAATATTTTCCATGGTCTTACCTCCCTCATGAGTTTTTAAGATTGACTAGAGATTGGACAATTGCTGGATCATGTCAGGTAAATCTTTAGCAAGAACTTGTTGATCCCATGCTAGATCTAAATAAGCCTTAGCTTGCTCTTTTTGTCCTTGATGAAATAAGATTTTGCCTTTTAAATAGGCCAAGAGTGACTCGTCAATGGCTTGTAAATCAAATTTTTCCATAAACAAGTTTGCCTGTTGATAGTCTTTTTGATCAAGATAATAAGCCACATAGGCCGAGAGAACTAAGAATTGATCCTCAGCATTATCCAATAAAGGGTAGTAATCCTCCAATAATTGAATGAGCTTGGCTGTAAAGACTCCCATTCGATCAGCCAAACGCAGGCAATCCATAACCACTCCATCATATGGAGGTAGGCTTTTTAATAGTTGATCTAACTGATTGGCAAATCGGCTAGTTTCTTGTAGATAGGTTAAATTTTCTAATTGTAAGAGTCTTAATTCAAAATGGTCGGGATCGATTTGAAGGCCTAACTCGCAGAAATGATTTGATCGATTGAAATCATTAATTTGGGCATAAAAATGCGCCAATAAATAACATTCATCAGCTGTTTCAATCGTCAAATCTTCATTATCTTGATCAAATAATGCACTGATTTTTTCAGTGTCGATTCTCTCACTACTTAAATAAAGGGCTAAGAGATCTGTTCGCCATTGGCGCCTTAAAGAATCATCCTCTGAGATAAAATATTCCATTAAGGTCTCAAGATAGTAGATTGCTTTTTCATTAATAGCCTGCATGCGATAGAATTCACTCATTTGATGATAAGCTCGATAATCTCTTGGATGGTCGTTAATGATAGCTTGTAATTCTTTGCGCGCTTCATTTAAGTGTCCTAGCTTAAGATTGACATCCGCTAGCAATAAGCGACCTTCTAGGTCCAAGTCTTGCTTATCGACTTTATCCAACCATTGATAAGCCCTGTCATATTGACTAACTGCGGAATAACTATACCCTAAAAGAAAAGCTAACACTGAGGACGGAAATTTTTGATAAAGAGCTTCATAAGCTTGAATCTGCAGATGTCGGTAGCCTGATTGACCCCAAAAAGCCATTCGGTCTAATATTTGCGCTAAAAAAGCTTCATCCATTCCATCCATTCTTTTTAAATGGCGTTTAAAGAGCTTATATTGCTCCTCAATCTGATTAGTAGACTCCATTAAGCTGAAAAAATTATCCATTTTGGTTCCCTCCATGTCTAGCCTATTATACCATGCTAGACAAAGACAACCAAATAGATCATCCCTTTGAATCTATTTTCATATTACTATTAGAGGATAAAGACTGCTAAATAAAAAAGTGATGAAAGCCAGAAACTTTCATCACCAATCTAATGCTTAATTATTTAACTGCCTCTTTTAAAGCTTTACCAGCTTTGAAGCCAGGAACTTTAGTGGCTGCAATCTCAATTTCTTCACCAGTTTGTGGGTTGCGTCCTTTACGAGCTGCACGATCGCGAACTTCGAAAGTTCCGAAACCAATAATCTGAACTTTTTCACCTTCAGATAAAAATTCTTGAACTGATTCGAATAATGCTTCAACAGTGGCTGTTACATCTTTCTTTGTTAAGTTAGTTTTTCCAGCTACACGTTCTACTAATTCTGCTTTATTTGCCATTAATAAATCTCCTCCTTTATTTCTATAGATTGGAAAATAATCATCTGTTGATTATTTCTTGTATAGAATAACATAACATCAAGGTTAAGACAACGAATTGACCTTGATTTTACAACAAAATCTTCCTATCTCTTAATTTCGATTACGAATAATTAGATTGAGCGGTGTACCGTCAAAATAAAAGGAATCACGCATCCTGTTCTCTAAGAATCTTACATAAGAGAAGTGCATTAATTCTGTATCATTAACAAAGACGACAAAGGTTGGTGGATTGACAGCCACTTGAGTCATATAATAAATCTTAAGCCGACGTCCCTTATCAGTGGGTGTAGGGTTCATGGCAATCGCATCCATCAAAACGTCATTCAAGACCGAAGATTGAATGCGACGATAGCGGTTTTCATAGATTTCTTCCAAAATAGCCGGTAGTTTCTCTAAGCGTTGGCCCGTCTTGGCAGAAACGAAAAGAATGGGCGCAAAAGATAAGTATTGGAATTCATTCCGGATATCATCGGTAAATTTCTCAAATAATTTGTCGGTCTTATCGACGGCATCCCATTTATTGACTAAAATAACCATGCCCTTATTGGCTTCAAAAGCGTATCCTGCTACCCTCTTATCCTGTTCACGAATGCCAGTCTCTGCATCGATTACTAGACAGACAATGTCTGAACGGTCAATGGCTGATAAGGCTCGCATGACAGAATATTTTTCGGTATTTTCATAAACCTTGCCTCGCTTACGAATACCTGCTGTGTCGATTGCTGTAAAATGGCGTCCAGATTGACTAACAAAATCGGTATCGACTGCTTCACGGGTTGTTCCCTCAATATTGGATACAATCACACGTTCTTCTTGTAATAAGGCATTAACCAGGCTAGACTTGCCGACATTTGGCCGTCCAATAAAAGAAAAACGAATGCGTTCGCGATCATCTGCATCCGGACTATCGGCTGGGAAGTGCGAAACTAATTGGTCTAATAAATCCCCTGTTCCGGTTCCGTGCGAAGACGATATGGGATAGGGATCGCCATGACCTAAAGCATAAAATTCATAGACTTGCTGCCTTTGTTCTGGATTGTCCGCCTTATTGACTGCTAAAACCACCGGTTTATTGGTGCGGTGTAAATAATGGGCTATGGCTTCATCCGCATCGGTGACGCCTTCTCGACTTGAGGTCATAAAAATAATAACGTCAGCTTCTTCCATTGCAATTTCAGCTTGATATTTAATTTTATGCATGAGGGGTTCATCACTCATATCAATACCCCCGGTATCAATCAGACGAAACTCACGACCTAACCATGATCCTGTTGCATAAATTCGATCACGCGTCACCCCTTCATAATCGGCTACAATCGAAAGACGATCGCCAATTAAGCGATTAAATAAGGTGGACTTACCGACATTCGGTCGGCCCACAATAGCCACTACTGGTATTTCCATACTTTCACCTCCATAAATTAAAAACCAATTGTTTCTTCCATTAAGCTAATCAGCAAAATGGAAGAAACAATTGGAGTAAGTAATGTTATTAGAATCGATTACTCAGCATCGTCTTGTAAAGACTTGAATGCATCGCCTAACATGTCACCCAATGTGAAGCTTCCTTCATTGGCTGCATCATTAATTGAGTTAGTGTTTTGACGGGCTTGGTTAGAACGGTTAGCTGTTTGATTATTTGTATTACGGTTTCTTCTTGGACGACGTGGACGATCTGAATCATTTGATTCTTGACGTTCGCGACGAACTGGCTCTTCGTAACCTTCAGGCTTGTCTAATAAAGCTTTAATGGAAAGGGATAATCTTTGAGCTTCTGCATCTGTTGAAAGAACTTTCACTTCAACTTCTTGGCCTTCAGTTAAACGATCTTGAGGAGTTTCAATATGCTCATGAGCAATTTGAGAAATATGTACTAAACCTTCAACACCAGGGAATACTTCCACAAAGGCACCAAAGTTAGTTAAACGTTTAACAGTTCCTGTATGTACAGAACCTTCTGGTGCTTTTTCTTCAATATTTTCCCAAGGTCCTTCTAAGGTATCCTTGATTGAAAGTGAAATACGTCCTTCTTCCTTGTCGATTGACAAGATTTTAACTTCAATTGTTTCACCAACAGTTAATTTATCACTTGGATGTTTAACGTGTTCGTGAGCGATACGGCTGATGTGAACCAATCCGTCAACGCCACCTAAATCGATGAAAGCACCGAAGTTAGTTAGACGAGCTACTTTACCTTCTACAACTGTATTTTCTTCTAATTCTTCCATGCGTTGAGCACGTTCAGCTTCACGTTTTTCACGTGCAATTTCTTTATGAGATAAGATTAAACGGTTGTCGTTTTCATCAATTTCAATAATCTTGAACTCTAATGTTTGACCCTTATAAGGTGAGAAGTCATCCACAAAGAAATCTTCTACCATTGAAGCTGGTACAAATCCTCTAACGCCAGCGTCAACTACTAAACCACCCTTAACAACATCTTTAACAGGTGCTTCAATTGTTTCGCCATTTTCTGATTTTTCTTTTAATTCTGCCCACACTTTTTTAGCATCGACACGTTTTTTAGATAATAAGAAGTTACCATTTTCTTTATCTTGGATTGGCTTGATAACTACTAATTCGATTTCATCACCAATTGCTACAACTTCAGTAGGATCTTCAACGCGTGTTGCAGCTAGTTCGTTAGCTGGGATAACCCCTTCTAATCCACCACTGTTTTTAATTGCTACACGTACTTGATTATTTTCATCAAAAGCTAAAACATCACCGTAAACGGTATCGCCACTTTTAATATCTAAGACACTATCTAAAGCATCTTCCATTGTTTCAATAGTTTCTGAACCATTGCTTTCTTCTACTTGAGTAGTCTCAACCTCTTCCGTTGCTTCTACTTCTTCATTTACTTCATTATTCTCAACAAACTCTGACATTCTACCCGTTCCTCCTAAGCGTTACCTATAAAAATTGTTACTTACATAGAGTCTACTAATAGACACTATGCAAGCACTCTAAGAAACATTATAACAAAAGAAAGGGATATCGTCTAGCGAATATTGCGAATAAGGCCGATATTATCAATAAATTTATTATTACTGACTTTTATTCATTTAAACGAGATCTGATTATCTAGTTTCATCAAAATAAAAAAAGGCTCATCAGCCTCCTTTTTAAAATTATTTTATAGAATCGATATAGTCACTTAATTTTTCAACCACTTGATCAATGGATAAGTCTGAAGTATCCATTTCAATAGCATCTTCTGCTTTTTGCAAAGGACTGTGTTGACGATTGCTATCGTAGTGGTCGCGTTTAATAATCTCAGCTTCAATCTCTTCTAGGGATTGGGTCTCCATGCCCTTAGTTAGATTTTCTTCATAGCGTCTTTGAGCTCTTACTAGACTGGAAGCTACAAGATAAAACTTAAGACTGGCATCTGGTAGAACTACCGTGCCAATATCTCGTCCGTCCATCACCACTGCTTCTTCACTAGCTATAGCTTGTTGCTGCTTGACTAAGGCTTGTCTGACACTTAGATTAGCAGAAACCTTAGAAACATTTTGTGTCACTTCCACCGAACGAATTTCTTGACTGACATCATGCCCATTGATTAAAACTTTTTGTTGGTCACCATCCATTTCAAAAGAAATTTTGACTGCTTGTAAAATTTCTCCTAAACGATGGGGATCATTAATATTTATTTTATTTAGCAAACAAGCTAGAGTGATTGCGCGATACATAGCGCCAGTATCGATATATGTCAGTTGGTATTTTTTTGCGATAAGTTTAGCGACGGTTGACTTACCAGAAGCCGCTGGGCCATCGATTGCAATTGAAAACATTGGTTAATTCCTTTCTCATAAAAAGGCTGAGAATTAACTCAGCCTTAACCTTCTTATTCTTTTATGGAATGACGATTTGTGAGCCTGGCATCAAAGTACCGTCAATTGTAGTTCCGTTGGCAGCAGCTAAGTCATAAACATCAACACCATAAGCTTGAGAGATTGACCACCATGATTCACCCGCACTTACGGTATGGTAAGTTGACGCTGCTTGTGGTTGAGCAGAAGTCTCAACTGCTGGTTGAGTCGGTACA
The DNA here is from genome assembly GCF_050409405.1 of Facklamia sp. P13069. NCBI lineage: Bacteria > Bacillati > Bacillota > Bacilli > Lactobacillales > Aerococcaceae > Facklamia > Facklamia sp. P13069. The sequence goes on from NZ_JBNUPN010000002.1 coordinate 57,403, forward strand.
GGCGCTTGAGTCGTAGTTGTTGCTTCGATTTCACGCGTAACAGCTTCAGTAGTTGTTGTCTTCTCTTCTTTGGTTGTCGTTGCTTCTTCAGTTGTGCTCTTACTTAGAACAACCTGTTCAGCCGTTTTACTTTCTAAAGGCTTATCACTCTTTTGTGAGTCGATATAAGCATACAATGCAAACGGGAAAATCAAAGTGAAAATTAAGAAGAATAGCAAAGCGTTTGATAAAACGGTTGCTTCCTGCTTCGGTTGATTTCTAGCCGAGCGTGAAAATTGACGATTCTTGAAATTTTCATCCTCACCAAACTTATTGTTCCATGGGGCAGTAAATTTTTTGGTTTTTGCTTTTTCATTTAAACCTTGATCCTTATCTTCAGGTTGATCAAAGCGTTCGTTATCCTTTGCCATCAAGCTTCCTCCTACACTAATCGATATTAAGATATCTATTCATAGCAACAAACCTAAAAAGGCTAGGTTAGCATATGAGTCCAATTTCTTATATTATAGCAAACTCTAAACTTGATGCAAACACAATTGACCTAAAAAAGTAAATTACTTATTGCTGTTGTAATATTCTAGTAGCAGAACGGTAACCTTTTCCTATGTAACCATCATAGAAGTTAATGCGGCGACCCAATATGGTCTTCATTGATTTAATGACAAAAATTTGACCGACAACCATGATTAAGCCCTTGATTAAATTGAATGGCACAATGACAGATAGGATATAAGTCATATAATCATCAATGGGAAAGTTCATGACTTTGACATAAATAGGTAAAGCCAGATAGTAATTAAAGCAAGCCATGGAGAGAGTTAAACTAAAGACAAGACTAAGAGAGATTAAAGAAAATTTAATAGCTTGCCCTTTTTCTTTTAAATACTTCAAAATGAAGTGGCTTGGTAAAAACATGGCTAAGGTCGCTGTCATACTCATTAACATCCCAATCGGAATACCAGCTTCCCCTCCCTTAAGGATATAATTAACCAAATCACGAATGAAGGCCACGGCAACTAGGCCTTGTGGTCCGTAAATTAACATACCAATCAAGGCCATAAGATCCGAAAAATCAACCTTAAGAAAAGGTGCAAATGGCAAGATTGGGAAGTCAAAAAAACGTAGAACGACTGCCCAAGCTCCTAAAATGGCTAAAAGTGTGACTTTCTGAACTTTTCGATTCTTCATAATGATTCTCCTTTTTTTTACGTCTTTAGGAGGGTCCATTGATAAAAAAACCATCCACTCAAACTGAGAGGATGGTAGCCTAAATAAGCATAAACTTATCAATATCTTATCTTCTACCATCCAGACTTTACTGTCGGTACTGGAATTACACCAGTTCAACCTAGCCACAGCTAAGTTCGCGGACTCTACCGCCGGTCGGGAATTTCACCCTGCCCCGAAGACGTTATTTAATTTAAATGAATTATAGCATTTATCTCGGATTTAAGCAAGCTCTTATTCACTATCTAAAGCCATCTTACTTAATTTATCCACTTCAAAGGCAGTTAGCTCTCGCCACATACCCGGTTTCAAATTATCTAAGCCAAGAAAAGCGAAAGATTCGCGCTTCAATTTGAAGACGGGATAACCAATGGCTTCAAACATTTTCTTAACTTGATGGTTCCAGCCTTCATGGATGGTTAATTGGGCAACGGCTGTACGATTATCTTGATTGCTAGAAATGAGACGAGCTCTAGCTTTGGAGGTCTTTTGACCATCAATCATTACGCCCTTTTCTAATTGTCTTAATTCCTTAGCTGTAGGAATGCCACCCAATTTCGCAATATATGTCTTATCAATCTGATGCTTAGGATGCATCATCTGATTGGCAAAGTCACCATCATTGGTTAATAAGAGTAAGCCTGTCGTATCAAAGTCTAATCTGCCAATCGGATAGATACGTTCTTCAATACCATGGATTAAATCGGTAACCACCGGACGGCCCTTGTCATCAGCCACAGCTGAAATATAGTTTTTTGGCTTGTAAAGTAAGATATAGCGCGGTTCTTCCTTATAAATAGGCACCTCGTCTACTTCAATACGGTCATTGCTGGTGACTTTGGTTCCTAATTCACGAACCACTTGTCCATTTACTTTGACGCGACCTTCTTTAATCATGTCTTCACATTTGCGTCGACTGGCAACCCCTGCGTGAGCCATAACTTTTTGTAGTCTTTCCATAGTTCCTCCTTATTCTTCTTGATCAAATAAATTAATTTCCCATCTTTTTAATGAAAAAAGTTCTTCTGAAGCGGTTTGACTGTTGAGGGCTAAATCTTCAATAGGTGGTAGATCCTCTAAGGAAGATAGCGCAAAGTAATTGAGGAAGTAATCGGTGACTCCATAAAGTATGGGTCTACCAGGCGCTTCTAACTTACCTACCTCCTTAATGAGGTCTCGGCTGACTAATTTTTGTAACATGGCTTGGGAAGAAACGCCCCGAATTTCATCAATGGTCATGCGTGTAATCGGTTGACGGTAAGCTACGATAGCCAAGGTCTCAATAGCCGGTCGACTTAACTTTTGTTGCAGTGGCGATTGAGCAAAATTTTCAATCAAGGGGTCTAAGTCTGCTTGGGTTACATACAAGAAGCGTTCGCCAAATTGGACCAAATCAATTGGCGATAGTGGATGGTCTTTTAAAGTTTGCTGGACTTCTTCAATCATAGGCTTAATTTCTGTTGGTGAGAGATTTAAAAGAGCGGCTAACTCATTCAAGGTCACGCCTTCTTCCCCGGCAACAAAAATAATGCCTGCTATTTTTCTAAGCATAACCTTCCTCCCTCAAACGCAGTTCAATGCTATCTAGATAACTTTCTTGTTGAAAAACGAGAACTTGCTTACGGACCATTTCTAAAACAGCAATAAATGTGGCAATAATTTCTGGTCGAGAGCCATTCGATAAAAGAGACGAAAAAGCAATGGATTGATTAGGCTTAATGGATTGAAATTGTTGCCGAATGAATTGCATTTTGTCCGTCACTGAAACTTGATCATGATGAACTTCTTTTTCTTTAGGTTGTCTTTGTTCTTGCGCTTGCAAAACGCTCTTCAAACTGGTTTGTAATTGCTCTAGCGAAAGCTCACCTTCTTCTAAGGGAATAAAAGCTATAAAGTTTGAAAGATCTGCCGCTGGTCTTGAATAGTGCTTACTACGATCCACTTGCATATCTTCTAAGGTGTCCGCTACTAGCTGAAATTGTTGATAAATGAGCAGTTGCTGAACCAGACCACTCCGCGGATCTTGGTCTTCTAAATCACCATCCAATTCATCCGGTTCAATGGGAATTAAGAGACGACTCTTGATCTCTAATAGAGTGGCCGCCATCACTAAATATTCTCCGACCTTATCGAGGTCTAATTCCTGCATCTGGTCAATATAAGCCAAATATTGGTCAGTAATTTCCGTCATGGGTATATCGTTAATATCGACTTCTAACTCTTTAATTAGGTGTAAAAGCAAATCAAACGGCCCTTGAAAGGCCGTTAATTTAAGGGTTAAGTCTTGATTGGTTCGATCCTCTTGCATTAATTGGCTTCCCCTTCACTATTTGCTTTTATCTGCTGACGATATTTCTCAGCAAACTGGGCAATCATATCTTGGGTTTCTGATTGAATGGAACCTGAGATTTGAATTTGTGGAAACATATCTTTAAGTTCTTTGAACAATTGATAATCCACGGACTCTCCTTCAAAGGAAGGAATAACCGATATAAGGTGAACGATTATTGTCGAAAGATTTTCTTGGGGATCCGTTTCAACTTTACGCTGCTCAATACCGATTAAACCAACGAAGTTGCTTGTTTCAGGATCTTTATATAAGTAAAGGTCGAAACCTTCTTGGTCGCGATATTTAGTTAAAATTTCGCCTGCTTGAGCCATTTGATCTTCACCTTCGCAAGTTAAACTTAAGAGTCCTAAGACAACTTTTTCATTCTTATGCGTTGAATGAACTAGCATTTTTTGCGACCTCCTATCTCTAATTAGATTTCCTTGAGATATTACCATGCAAAGACTGAAATTTCAACTTAAAGCTTTACAAAGTCCTATATTTGTTCAATCACTTGATAAATTAATTGCTTAAATCGTGGTTTCACTTCTCTAGAAACAGCCATCACTTCTTGGTGGTTAAGTGTCTCCTGCATACCGGCTGCATAGTTGGTAATACAAGACACTCCCAAGACTTCCAGCCCAGCATGTCTTGCTACAATAGCTTCGGGAACAGTAGACATTCCCACTGCATCGCCCCCCATCAAACGAATGGCTCTAATTTCAGCTGGGGTCTCATAAGAAGGACCGGTCATCCATGCATAAACTCCCTCTTGTAAACTAAAACCTAAACTTTTAGCTGTTTGATGTAGCAATTGAATGCCTCTTTTACTATAAGTTTGACTCATATCAACAAAGCGCGGACCTTGTGGATTGTTTTTACCAATCAAAGGATTTTCGCCTGTAAAATTAAGTTGATCCTTGATGACCATTAGATCTCCAGGTTTAAAACTATTATTAACCCCACCGGCTGCATTTGTAAGAATCAAACTTTCGACCCCTAATTCTTTAAAAATCCGAATCGGAAAGGTGATTGTTTCAAGGTCATAGCCTTCGTAATAGTGAAAACGTCCTTGTAATGCTATTACTTTTTGTCCAGCTAGGCTGCCATAGACCAATTGACCAGCATGACCTTCAACAGTTGATACTGGAAAACTTGGGATAGCTTCATAAGGGATTTTAACCGGATTTTTAATTTCATCTGCCAAATCTCCTAAACCAGAGCCTAGAATTAAACCAATTCGAGGGGCTACCATACCGTGGTCTTTTAAATATTCTAAGGTTTTTTGATACATAATCTTCTCCTATTTTAATTGTGCTAAAAACGACTGTCCTTGATCTGTCTGTTTAACACCAAAGTTATCAGAAATAGTGGCCGCGATATCAGCAAAGTGCTGCGCTTGTAGTTCACTTGCCGCTTTAAACTTTTTAGAATAGGCCAATAAAGGCACATATTCACGGGTATGATCGGTTCCCTTATAAGTCGGATCATTACCATGGTCGGCTGTGATTAATAACAAGTCCTCTTCATTCATGGCTTGAATTAGTTCAGGAATGCGGGCGTCGAAGTCTTCTAAGGCTTGACCATAGCCTTGAGGGTCACGACGGTGACCATATTTGGCATCGAAGTCCACTAAGTTGGTGAAGGATAGACCTTCAAAATCTTCCCCCATGACCTTGAGTAATTGATCGACACCGTCCATATTGGACTTAGTGCGAATCGCTTGAGTAATACCCGCTCCATTAAAGATGTCATTAATTTTGCCCACTGCAATGACCGATTTGCCGTCATCTTTTAAGAAATCAAGGGTCGTTTTGCCAAAGGGATCCAAGGCATAGTCATGACGATTGCTGGTTCTTTCGAAATTACCTATTTGACCGACATAAGGTCGGGCAATAATCCGACCAATCATGTAAGGATCTTCCAGAGTAATCTCACGGGCATATTCACAGACCTTGTAAAGTTCTTCTAAAGGAATGACTTCTTCGTGAGCAGCAATCTGTAAAACAGAATCGGCTGATGTATATACAATTAATGCTCCCGTTTCTAATTGCTCGGGTCCTAATTCTTTAATAATTTCGGTTCCAGAAGCCACCTTATTCCCAATTACCTTACGCTTAGCAAATTTTTCTAATTTTTCAATCAACTCTTGTGGGAAACCAGCTGGAAAGACTCTAAAGGGCTGGTCGATATAAAGACCCATCATTTCCCAGTGGCCAGTCATGGTGTCTTTACCAGCTGAACGTTCTTGTAATTTAGTCCAGTAGGCGGAAGTTTGATCGACGGCTTCTACCCCTTTGATGGTGTCAATTTTACCCAGACCCATTTGAGCCATATTTTTTAAGTTTAAATCAAAGTTTTCGGCAATGTGGCCTAAGGTGTGAACGTTAGAGTCTCCAAATTCTTCTGCATCGGGTGCTTGTCCAATTCCGACAGAGTCCATAACGATTAAGTGTATTCTTTTAAACATTTTATTTCCTCCTTTAATCGCATCAAGCGCGTGGAAAGTTCTTACGGTAAACTTCCTGTAAGCGGTGATGTGAAATATGTGTATATATTTGAGTGGTCGATATGTCTGCATGACCCAACAGTTCTTGAACCATGCGTAAATCGGCACCATTTTCTAACAAATGAGTGGCAAAAGAGTGCCTCAACATGTGTGGTGAAACTCTTTGATTGACTCCTGCTTGTTGAACATATTTATTAAGATTTTTCCAGATGCCTTGGCGGGTGAAGGCCTTTCCTCTTTCTGTTAAGAAGAGAATCTGGCCTGCTTGAGCAGTCTTTTTACTAGCAAAAACACCTCGGGCATCTTGTAAGTATTGATCAACCCAATAGATGGCTTCATCCCCTAAGGGAATGATTCTTTCCTTATTGCCCTTACCTAAAGTTTGAACAAAACCCAAGTCTAAGTGTAAGTCAGCTAACTGAAGCTGAGTTAATTCACTCACACGTAGGCCACAAGCATAAAGGACTTCTAAGATGGCTCGGTCTCTTAAACCGGTTAAAGTGGCTATATTCGGTGCTTGAATAAGGGCTTCCACTTCTTCCATTGATAGAACTTTAGGTAGGCTTTTGGCTTGCTTGGGTCCTTGAACTAATTGCAAGGGGTTTTGCTGGATAACCCCTTCTTTTAACAAATAATGAAAAAACTGTTTCATAGCTGATAAAAGCCGTGAAGTAGAAGATGTGGCATAATTTTGCTGGTGTAAATGAGCTAAAAACCCTTGCATGTAGCTATAATCGATTTGGTCTAAGCTTTGTGTAGCATGGTCTTGATGGTAGTCTATAAATTTTTTTAAATCTCTTACATAGGCTTGGATTGTATTTTTTGATTTGACTTGATCAATTTGTAAATAGCGCTTAAAATCCGCTAAATAATTTTGTAACTGTTGATTGACCGCCTTATTCATTTTCTGACGTTACCAAGTAAATCCCCTGATTAGCCTCTTGACGAATTTGCTTATTCTTCATTAAGGAACCGACCGCGCGCTTAAATTGTCCCTTAGAAATACCAAATTCTCGCTTAATAGCTTCAGGATCAGACTTGTCGTGATAAGGTAAGAAATGATTGGGCGTCTTTTCTAATAGACGTATTAACATAGTCGCATCATCGCTAATGGCTTCATGGGCTCTTGGTTTTAAGGACAAGTTTAAAGACCCATCACTTTGTACCTTGACTACCCGTCCCTTGATTTTTTGACCCAAACGCGGGGGTAACATCCATTCGCTCTCATGTATAAAGCTGCGGAAGTTCTCTTTAGAAATTGCCAAAGCTCCTACTAATTTCAATTGAAAAATGGTTACTTCTAAATCTTGATTCATCAAACGGTCAGCTGCCTTGATAAATAATTCTTCCATCTGGTCAAATCTTGCTAATTCGCCCCAAAAACGGTTCTTATTATCCACAGTCATTGTCAAGTAGAGCTGGTCCCCTTTTTGAGGCCATTGACTTTTATCATCTGGTAAATTATCCAAAGAAACTACTAGGTCCTTTTGATAAAGTCCAATATCCACAAACACACCCAAGTCTTTACGTACTTGAGTTACTGTGCCCCAATCATAGTGACCACTAGCTGCCTTAGGGATGTCTAATTGAATACGGGCCTCACGATTCATATCCTCATAAATAAGCCCTTTAATTTGGTCGCCTAAGTGATAACTTTGACCTTGGATTTGATCCTTGTCTAAGCGAAAGGTTATCCCTTCCACTTGCGCAAAATAACTGTTTTCATTCTCGTCACTTATCTTACATTCGGTAATTCTTCCTAATTTCATCTTTCATTCTCCTATCTGATCAAACTCTCTTCAAGCTGATTGAGCTATCCTAAAGTAAAGACCGACTCTATCCTAAGCAAAAGACAATTAATTCTAGTCGCTTAGTCTTCTATTAACAATTTTAACACATTCTGTAAGCAAAGAGAAAAGATGGCAAGCAAAAAGACATTTCTTCAGCCCATCAATAAATAAGCCAAGAAATGTCTTAAAATAAGTGTCTTAGATAGAACTCTGCTATACTAGATGGATACCGTTGCTCCGCGATAGATAATTCCACGACGAGCATCCACAGTAATCAGTTCATTTTGTTTAATAGCTTCCATAGCACCTTCTACTGCTACTACTACCGGTATGCCTCTTTCTAAGCCAAGAATAGCGGCATGGGAAGTAATACCTCCGCTTTCACAGATAATAGCGCCCACCCTTTCTAAAGCTGGAGTGTAATCACGGTCGGTCTGGCTAGTGACTAATACAGTATCTTCTTTGACATAAGCATTAGCCTCTTCAGCGGTATGAGCAATCACTGCCTTACCAATGAAGTTGCCACTGCCAACACCTTGTCCTTCAGCTAACTTGGTTCCAATTAATTGAATCTTCATAATGTTGGTCGTGCCTTTTTCACCAACCGGAACGCCCGCAGTAATGATAATCAAGTCGCCTTCTTTAGCAAAACCTTGCCTTACTGCCATGGCTGAAGCAGAATCTAACATCTCATCGGTTGAATCAGGCTTACCAATAACGAAAGGTTGAACCCCCCACACCAGTGTGAGTGAACGTTGTGCTTCTTCCTCAAAGGTAGCTGCTAAGATATTAGAAGACGGCCGGTATTTAGCAATCATGCGTGCCGTATAGCCAGAAGAGGTTGCTGCCACGATGGTTTGAATCCCCAGATTACGAGCAGTATGTCCCACCGCTTGACCAATAGCTTCAGTCAAGTCTGACTGATTGAATTTCTTCAAGGTAAAGGCATCCTGACCTAATAATTGTGATTCAGTCCGTTCACATATCTTAGCCATCATTTTCACAGCTTCTAAAGGATAATCCCCTGCCGCTGTTTCCCCAGAAAGCATGACAGCATCCGTTCCGTCAAAAATAGCATTGGCCACGTCTCCTGCTTCGGCTCGTGTAGGTCTAGGGTTTCTTTGCATAGAATCTAACATTTGTGTAGCTGTCACGACTGGAATACCTGCTCGATTACATTTCTTAATAATCATTTTTTGAATAAGAGGCACGTCTTCTGTTGGCACTTCGACCCCTAAATCTCCGCGGGCAACCATAATCCCATCTGATACTTCTATAATTTCATCAATATTATCGACACCCTGCCGGTTTTCAATTTTAGAGATAATCTTAATATTGGTCTTGTTTTCTTCTTCTAGAATAGCACGTATTTCCATCACATCATTTTGACGGCGCACAAAGGAGGCCGCTATAAAGTCAACATCTTGACGCGCGCCAAAACGAATATCTTGCTTGTCTTTTTCAGTGATACCCGCAATATTTAAAGAAATACCTGGTACATTAATACCCTTTTGTGATTTTAAGACACCTGAATTGACTACCACACAAGCAATTTCCTTGGCTTGATCATCAATGGCTTCAACTTCCAATTCAATTAAACCGTCATCGATTAGAATAAGCGAACCGATAGTCACATCATCAATTAAGCCTTCATAGGTGATAGAAAACTTATCAGCACTACCTAAAACCTCAGTCATCGCTATCCGGATTTTATGACCTTTTTCTAATAGAATGCCATTATTTTCCATCTTATGCGTTCTTATTTCAGGTCCCTTGGTATCTAATAAGATACCAGCTATAACACCGGCTTCTTGACGGGCCTCTTTAAATAAGTTGATATGGTTTAATTGCGATGCTTGATCACCGTGAGAAAAATTAAAACGGGCTACATTCATTCCTGCGTGAAGTAGATCGACCATTACTTTCTTTGATTGAGTTGCCGGCCCCATTGTGCCAACGATCTTTGTTTTCTTCATATTAACTCCTTTTCATGCTCAATAGCGATCCGTTAAGCTACGATTAATTTCGTACAAATCATCTCTTACTTTGTGCTTGGATTTGGTTAAGGTTTCAACGATGTCACAAACGGATAATTCTTCATTGGTAATGCCGACGAAAATACCCGATTGTCCGTGAAGAATTAAATCCACTGCCTTAGCACCCATTAATGTAGCAAAAACACGATCACGACCTGTTGGATTACCCCCTCTTTGAATGTGGGAGAGGTTAACCCCACGAACACTTTGATCAGGGGCTTCTTTTTTGTATTCTTTGATAAATTCTTCCACACCCATGACACCTTCGGCTAACACGATTAAAGCATGGTCTTTACCATGACTAAGAGCCGTATTGACTCTGCGAGCAATGTCACCGATAAAGAAATCTTCTTCAGGAATAACAATGGCATCGGCTCCCACAGCCACTCCGGCCCATATAGCAATATCCCCCGCGTTACGTCCCATCACTTCGACTACAAAGGTACGGTTATGTGAGGCCGCTGTGTCAGAAATTTTATCGATGGCTTCAATCGCTGCCGACATGGCAGAGTCAAACCCTATCGTATATTCGGTCCCTGGAATATCATTATCAATGGTTCCTGGAATACCAATAGCTGGAAAACCTAATTTAGTAAGAGCTAAAGCTCCTTGGAAGGAGCCATCTCCTCCAATAACAATTAAGCCTTCAATTCCTAGGGATTCCATTTGTTGAATGGCTTTTTTTTGTACTTCTAACTGTTTAAATTCAGGGTACCTGGCTGAATAAAGGATGGTTCCTCCTCTACGAATGGCATGAGTGAGGTCGTTGATCCCTATTTTCCTATATTCACCTTCCACTAAACCTTTAAAACCGTGTTGAACACCTACTACCTCAATTTGATGATGGAGGCCCTGTTCAACAACAGCTCGAATAGCGGCGTTCATTCCGGGAGCGTCACCTCCACTTGTTAGCACTGCTAAACGTCTCATAAGTCACCTCTTCTTATTCATTAACTCTCTTAATAATATTTTAACATGAATTAAAAAGCCTGTCCGTTGATATGATTATCAGTCAGATTCATTATTTAAAATAGACATTATTTTCTCCAAAAAGAGCTTTTAACTCATCCACCACCCGATCTGCCATAGAAATATTATATAGAGACTCTAATTTCCAAGCATTGCGGTTGGCATCGACCATGATTATTTCTAAAGGACCTGGGTTTTCTACCGCTAAAGCTTTTAATTTTTCCACTAATTGCTGACTAGAAGCCCCGGCTAGTAATTTAATAAATACTTGACGAATTGGTGATGAATGGGATTGCTTTTCATCTTCTGGTAAGGGCAGTAATTTATCCAAAACAATTTGTGGCTGACCTTGTCGATCTAGGCTTAGTTGGCCTTGCAAAGCCACCACTTGACCCTCTTTGAGCTGGTGGCCAAATCGTTGATAACTTTCAGGAAAACTAACCAGAGAAATATTTTGACTGCCATCATTGAGACGGTAAAAAGCCATCTGGTCTTTTTTCTTAGTTTCAATGACTTTCATGTGCTCGATATAGGCTAGAACTTTTACTTTTTTACCTTTAGGCATTTTTAAGGATTTTAAAGCTCCAATAGATAGAAAGCTTTGATCTCCTTCAATCAGTTTTAAAAACTCATCAATAGGATGGCCAGCTAATTGCAAGCCTAGTACTTCACGTTGACGCTTGAGTAAATGGGCTTTAGGCCACTCTCTGACCAAATTAATTTTAGGTTCAATCTCTTTTAATAAGTTAATATGATTGCCTGAAATCTTGCGAAATTGAATAAAATGTTCTAAGTTCTCGGTCAAGGTCGCTCGTGTGTAGCCAAAGGTGTCGAGTGCACCGGCATCTATTAGCGCTTGAATTAAATTGGTCTTTAGAAATTTAAGGGGCATCCGTGATAGAAAGTTTTGGAAATCGGTAAAAGGCCCAGCTAAATTGCGCTCATCTAAAATGACTTGACAAAAATCATGTCTGAGTCCATTGATAGCCATTAAACCAATTCGAATAGCCCCTTTTTCAATTTTAAAATTAGTATGTGAGCGATTGATATCCACCATTAAAAAGGGTCCTACCGTACGTTTGGCATCTAATAGGTATTCATCCAAACTTTGATGAATTGATCGCCCATGGTTTAAGAGGGCTGTAAAGAACTCTAATGGATAGTGAACCTTTAAATAAGCTAGTTGGTAGGCCAAAGTCGAATAAACAGCAGCGTGCGCCCGATTAAAACCATAATTGGCAAATTGATAAATATAATGGAAAACTTGCTGACTGGTTTGACTATCCAGTCCACGCTCTTGACAACCCTTTAGAAAAGCAACTTGTTGGTCTTTCATTAGGTCCATCTCTTTTTTACCCATGGCTCTTCTCAAGAGGTCGGCTTGCCCTAAACTAAAACCAGCCAACTTTTGGCAGATTTGCATAACTTGCTCTTGATAAACGATAATTCCGTAGGTTTTTTGTAAAATTCCTTCTAAAAGCGGATGGATATAATCAATTTTTTCCTTACCATGCTTGCGGTTGATAAAATGAGAAATTTGTTGCATAGGCCCCGGTCGGTATAAAGCATTGACTGCGATAATATCTTCAAAACTTTCCGGTTTTAATCTTCTTAAAACTTGGCGAATTCCTTCAGATTCAAACTGGAAGACTCCTTGGGTGTTAGCTTCTTGGAAAAGTCTTAAAGTGGCTGAATCCTCACGATCAATGGCATCGATGTCAATGGCTAAGCCTTGATTTTGCTTAATTAAATTCAAAATAGTATCTAGGATTTGTAAGTTTTTCAAGCCCAGAAAGTCCATTTTTAACAAACCTACTCGTTCGACATCTTCCATATCAAATTGCGTAAGCTGTATTTGGCCTTCTCTTGTTGTAACGGGCACCCAGCGACTCAAATCTTGATCGGCAATCACAACTCCTGAAGCATGGGTAGAAGTATGTCGTGGCAAGCCCTCAATGGTGAGAGCAGTTTTAAAAATTTGTTCATTTACAGAATCTTCAGCAATTAACTGTCTTAAAGCGCTAGACTTTTGATAAGCATCCTGCAAGCGGATGGACACTTCAGTTGGTATGGTCTTGGACCAGCGATCTTGCACCATTTTAGGATAGGACAAGACTCTGAGGGTGTCGCGTAGTGATTGCTTGGCCCCAAAACTACCGAAAGTCACCAATTGAGCTACCTGCTGGCTGCCATATTTTTGGGCGACATAACGAAGCACTTGGTCTCTTTTATCATCTGGAATATCGATATCAATATCGGGCATATTGTAGCGTTCAGGATTTAAAAAGCGTTCAAAGAGTAAATCATATTCTATCGGGTCTATCTTAGTAATTCCTAATAGATAGGCTACTAAAGAGCCAGCAGCAGACCCTCGCCCTGGACCCGTTCGGATATTATATTCATAACAAAAGGCCATAATTTCCCAAACAATTAAGAAATAATCATTGAAACCCATTTGATCGATGGTAGTTAATTCATGGTCTAAGCGTTCTTGATAAATGGGCACTTGATCAACTTTTAACTCTGCTAGCTTGTTTTGACATAGGTGTTTTAAATAGTCTTTAGCAGCTATATTATTTGGTGTTTTAAATTTAGGTAGGAGCGACTGATTAATGGGCAGCTGCACTTGCATACGTTCTTCCAAAGCATGACTATTGGTGACTACCTGCTCCAGTCCCTTTTGTAAATACAAGTCTTCTAATTCATTACGGCCGTATAAATAATGAGACGTCCGATAGGTCATAATTGAAGGATCCAAGCTTTCACCGCGATCAATCGCTTGTAAAATCCTTATAGCAAAACCTTCTTCACTGGTGAGACTTTCGACTGCTTGGTTACAAACCATCTTTAATTGGTGGCTACGAGCAAATTGAGATAGCCATGAAACTTCTAATTCATTGAAGGGATAAATCGAAAGTCCTAGATAAAAATTGTCTTGCGGAAAAATATGAAGCCAAGACTGAAGAATCGCTTGTCCTGCTTCAAAATTCTCATGTAGAAGGGCTTGTTCTAATTCTCCCTTCTTGCCGGCAGTAATGATAACCAATGATTGGCTAGCTTCTTTCATCAGATGATCGATTTGCTGATAATCTGGATGGCTTTGGTTGATTAATTTAGAAAGTTGAATCAAAGCTAAATAGCCCTGGTAATTCAGGGCATAAAGAATTATAGGATAGCTTTGACTTTGGTCCAGGCGTCCCGGCAAGTTCAAGCTAAGCCCTATCATGGCATGAAGGTCTGCTTTTTGGCAGGCTAGGTAAAACTTAAGACTAGCATGTAAGACTCCTTGATCGGCTAAGCCAAGATGCGTGTAGCCTAGGGACTTAGCTTTAGCTACATATTGATTTAAATCAAGGGTGGATTGCAATAAAGAATAAGAGCTACGAACATTGAATAGCATTTGCTTTTCTCACCTTCCACTGTGTTTATTTAGAGAATGAACATCGCATCTCCAAAACTAAAGAAACGATATTTATGATCCACTGCGTGTTGATAGGCTTGTAAAATTTTATCGCGATCATAAAAGGCTGAAACCAACATAACTAAGGTTGATTGCGGTAAGTGGAAATTAGTAATTAAATGGTCAACTGCTTGAAATTTAAAACCTGGCGTGATAAAAATATCCGTCCAACCAGAAGCTGGCACAATTTGCCCTTGATGGTCACGTGCAATTGTTTCCAAAGTGCGCACAGAGGTTGTACCGACTGCTGTGATCTTGCCACCTCTTTTACGAATGTTTTGAATTTTTTCAGCCGATTCTGGGCTGATTTGATAATATTCAGCGTGCATTTGGTGTTGGTCAATCTTTTCTACAAAAACAGGTCGGAAGGTTCCCAAGCCAACATGCAGCACAATCGGAATAATCTCAATGCCTTTATTTATTGCCTCTTGCATTAGTTCTTGAGTAAAGTGCAAGCCAGCTGTTGGAGCAGCAGCCGAACCATTTTGCTTGGCATAGACCGTTTGATAGCGATCTGGATCATCCAATTTTTCCTTTATATAAGGTGGTAAAGGCATTTGACCTAGGGATTCTAACACTTCTAGGAAAACACCTTGATAAGAAAACTCAATAACTCTTCCTCCGTCTTCCTTATGTTCGATAATTGTTCCCACTAATTGGACTTGGTCGCCAAAATGTAAGACGGTCCCTAAACGAGCTCTTTTACCTGGTTTAACGAGACATTCCCATTGGTCACCTTGGATGTTTTTTAATAAAAGGACCTCAATATGTCCCCCGGTATCCGGTTTAACACCAAATAAACGCGCGGGAATAACTCTGGTTTCATTAATTACTAAGCCATCCCCAGGCTTTAAATAATCAAGCATATGTTTAAAGTCTGTATCGATTGTTTGCTGACTTTGACGGTCTAAGACCAACATACGCGATGATGAGCGGTCCTTTAAGGGAGTTTGAGCAATCAATTCTTCTGGTAAATGATAATCAAAATCTTTAGTTGTATAAGTCATCGTTTTCTTCTTTCTATTTTTCTTTCAGGGGATAATTTAAATGGCGATATGTTAATTCGGTAACCATCCGTCCTCGAGGCGTACGTTTAATAAAGCCTTGTTGGACAAGATAAGGTTCATACATATCTTCCAGGGTCACGATATCTTCTCCAATGTTGGCAGCAAGGGTGGCAATTCCAACCGGTCCTCCACCATAAAATTCAATCATCGTCTTTAAAAGTTTACGATCAAGCGGGTCTAAGCCTAAAGCATCAATTTGTAAGACTTTTAAAGCTTCTTTGGTATCCTTGATATGAATATTGCCATCGCCATGAACTTGTGCAAAATCGCGCACCCGTCTTAACATACGGTTAACTATTCTTGGCGTGCCACGACTTCTTACGGCCAATTCTTTACTGGCTTGATCATCGATGTCGATTTGAAAGACTCTGGCAGACCGTTTAACGATTTTTTCTAAATCTTTGACCTCATAGTACTGCATGTGGGCCATAATGCCAAAACGATCACGCAGGGGTTGGGTAAGCATCCCCGCCCGTGTGGTTGCTCCTATTAAAGTAAAGGGTGGCAATTCAAAATGAATGGGCTGGGAACTAGCTCCTTGTCCAATAACAATATCGACATAATAATCTTCCATGGCTGAGTAAAGTACTTCTTCAACAATGCGAGGTAAGCGGTGAATTTCATCAATAAAAAGAATATCGCCAGCATCCAGTTCATTAAGAATGGCTAATAAATCACCCGGTCGCTCAATAGCTGGGCCTGAAGTTGTTTGAATTTTAACGTCTAACTCATTGGCAATCACCATGGCAAGAGTGGTTTTACCTAAGCCAGGAGGCCCATAGAGTAAGACATGATCGAGCGCTTCTGATCGCTTCAAGGCTGCTTGAATATAGACATTCAATTCGTTTTTAACCTTCGATTGACCGATATAATCTTTTAATAATTGGGGTCTCAAAGTGGTAAGCTGTTGATCATCTTCACTCAAGCTTTCACTTGATACAAATCTTTCTTGATCCATATTGATTCCTTTCTCTTGCTTATTTTATTAAGAGCTTAAAGGCTAAACTCAAACCTTCTTGGGTTGATTGGATGGCTTCTTTTTCTATTTTTGGCATGATGCGCTCAATCTCACGCTTAGAATAGCCTAAACCATCTAAGGCTTGTTTTACTTCTTCTAAATAACTATTTTTAGCTGTTAGTAAGTCTTCACTTTCTTTCATTTGACTCAAATCAAGCTTACCTTGTAAGTCTAAAATCATTTGCTGGGCTGTTTTTTTACCCACCCCTGGGAACTTCATTAAATACTTGGCATCAGCCGATTCAATAGCTTGCACCAAGCCCACTTGATCATCTAACGCTAGAATGGATAGAGCCGACTTGGGGCCAATACCGGAAACCTTATTCAATTGTAAAAAGAGGTTCTTTTCAGCCTCGTCCATAAAACCATATAGGAGCATTGCATCTTCTCTGACTACTAATTCGATAAAGAGTGTGATGCTTTCTTGCATCTTTTCTTGCCAACGGAAAGGATTAGCACACCAGATTTGGTAACCTATACCATTAGCTTCTAGAACTAAGTAAGTGGGTTGAATCTGCTTAACTTTTCCTTGAATGTATTGATACATTAACTATTCCACCCATTTCTTATAATCGCTATAACCTGCTTGGTCCATCTCCTCATAAGGAATAAAGCGTAAAGCGGCTGAGTTAATACAGTATCTCAAGCCTCCTTTATCCTTTGGCCCATCATTAAAGACATGGCCCAAATGAGAATCCGCTTGCTTGGAGCGAACTTCTGTTCGAGGTCTGGATAATTTATGGTCTTCTAATTCTTGCAATTCAGTTCCCTTAACTGGTTGAGTAAAGGATGGCCAGCCACAGCCAGCATCAAACTTATCCTTACTCGAAAATAAGGGCTCTCCTGACACAATATCAACGTAAATGCCTTTTTGGTCAAACTGGTCATATTTACCGCTAAAAGGCCTTTCAGTACCTGCTTCTTGTGTCACATGGTATTGAATGGGGTCTAAATTTTTAATTTTATCTTGATAATCTTTTTTAGTCATTTTCTCTTCCTCCTAAATGATGATCTTGAATACGTTTAAACAGTTTTTCAATAGTGGTCGGATCGAATTCGATAAATACTGGACGACCATGGGGACAATGCAATGGATCTTGCAAATCGTTCATTTCAGCAAGTAGATGAATGGCCTCACTGTCTGCTAGGCGATGGTTGGCCTTAATAGCACCACGACAAGACTGCATGATAATGCTCGCTTCTTTCAATTGATTAACTGAAAGATCTTCTTGCCGGCTCAAACGGTCTAATAAGTCTGGCACTATCTGGTCCAATTCATCGGCTTCTAACCAGGTGGGATGACTTTGCATTTGATAGGATTTAGGACCAAAAGCTTGTAAGTGAATCCCTATTTCGGCCAAACGGTCGCTGTATTCTTCTGCCATTTGCGCCGTTTTTAAATCAAAACTAAATAACTTGGGCATCAAAAAATCCTGCTGCTGGTCAACATCCACTTGGTCAGCCATTAATTTTTCATAACGGACTCTCTCTTGGGCAGCGTGTTGATCAATTAAGTAGAAAGAAGAAGGACCTTCAGCAATTAAATAGGTGCCATGAATCTGACCTACATAGCGTAGCTGACTAAAATCAATCATCTTTGGTTTTTCTTGTTGATTTAATGCCTCTTTTTCTACTGCTTGAGAGCTTAATGCTTCCATCATCCCTTGAGTCTTTTCAGTTGGGAAGTCACTGACTTTTGTGTACTCATCCATTTTTATCTGGTTAGAATCAGGACGAGACAGCTCTATAGCTTGCTTATCTTCTGCTAGATGGGATGTTTGGCTGATCCAGTCTAATTGCCCCTTATTTTGTTGGTAGAAACGAGTAGGTCTAAATAGGCTGTCTCCTGCTTCAGGAATGGCGCGGTTTTGTAATAAGCTTGCTTGAACGGCTTGAGTTAATAGTTTAGCCAGTTCCGCTTCCTTACTTAAGCGAATAGTCTGTTTGGTAGGATGCACATTGACATCTACCAAGCGAGGATCCGTTGTTATTTGAATAAAACTCAAAGGAAAACGACCGATCATTAACTGCTTGCCATAAGCCTTGATCAACACATTATTAAGAAAAGGACTCTTGACTGTTCGACCATTGACCATCCAGTGAATATAATTGCGACTAGTTCGAGTCAAGGTGGGTGGTGAGATCAATCCTTCTAGGCCAAACTCTATGTCCGATTGCTTGAAGACTAGCATTTCTCTTGCTTGCTGGGGTGAGTACAGTTGAGCAATGGTTTGCTTCAAATCCCCCTTACCGACCGTTTGTAGCAAACGATCTCCATCTGAAATTAAAGTAAAAGAAATACTTGGATAGGCTATAGCTAAATTCTGGATTACCTTAAGAATATGGCGCATTTCAGTTTGCAGACTGGCTAAATGCTTGAGTCGGGCTGGTGTATTATAAAAAATTGAATCCACTTGCACGGTAGTCCCATTACGGGGCGGGCAAGAACCTTGATTGATTATTTTTGAATTTTCAACTTCAATAAAATGACCACTTTGACTGGCTTGGTTTGCTTCATTCCAAGTCGACTCAATCCTGATTTTGGCTACTGAAGCTATAGAAGCTAGGGCCTCTCCTCTAAATCCTAAAGAAGTAATCTGAAAAAGGTCTGGTAAGGAATATATTTTACTGGTCGCATGAGCTAAAACGGATTGGTGAAGATCTTCTTCCACCATTCCTTGACCATTATCAATCACTATAATTTGTTGAATACCCGCTTCTTTTACTTCCACTTGAATCTGATCTGCTTTGGCATCAATGGCGTTTTCACACAATTCTTTAACGACTGAGGCCGGTCTTTCAACCACTTCTCCGGCTGCAATCTGATTGGCTAGAGCGATATCCATTTGTTTAATAATTCCCATTGTGGCCTCCTTTCTTTATTTCAATTCTTGTTTTAATTGGGCTAAGAAATTTAAAGCATCTAGGGGGGTCATTTGATTAACATCTACTGCTTCAAGAGCCGTTTCAATCTTCGAAGGGCTTTCTTTAGTTTGCTCTTCTTCAGGGATTGGCAAGAGATCTATTGGATCAACTTGATGGTTGCGTAAATGCTTGGCATTAGCTTCTAACTCATCCAACACCACTTGACTTTGTCGCAAGACTGATTCCGGCAGGCCTGCTAAGCGTCCTACATGAATGCCGTAGGACTTATCCGCTGGTCCAGCTAAGATCTTATAGAGAAAAACTAAATGACCGGCTTCTTCCACTGCTCCAACATGAATGTTTTTTATTTGAGAAAGTGTTTGGTCAAGGTCCGTTAATTCATGATAATGGGTAGAGAAGATGGTAGCAGCCCCCACTTTTTGAGCAATATGGTAAAGAATCGCTTCCGCTAGGGCAATACCGTCGAAGGTGGCGGTTCCTCTACCAATCTCATCAAAGAGGATAAGACTGCGGTCTGTGGCGTTTTGTAAGGCATAATTGGTCTCTATCATTTCTACCATAAAGGTGGATTGCCCACTGGTTAAATCATCAGAAGATCCAATCCGAGTAAAGATTTGATCGACTAAGGGCAGTCTCGCCTCTTTAGCAGGGACAAAACAACCGATTTGATTAAGAATCACACTGTAGGCGATTTGACGCATATAAGTCGACTTGCCCGACATATTAGGTCCGGTTAATAGTAGAACAAATTGATCTTGGTCTAAGTCAAAGTCATTGGCGATAAACTTAGCGCGTCCGATTAACTTCTCCAAAACGGGATGACGACTTTCTTTTATTTCAAAATCTTTTCTTTGATCAGACAGATGAGCTTGGGTGAAGTTTTCTTCCTCACTTAATTCAGCAAAAGAACATAAAACATCTAGAGTGGCTACCGCTTGTGCCAATTCTTGCAGTTGGCTAGAATAGGTATTTAAACGATTGCGTAATTCAATAAAGAGATGGTACTCTAACTTTTCAGCCTTTTCCTGGGCCCCCAGAATGGTACTTTCTATTTGTTTAAGTTCGTCTGTAATATAGCGTTCATTGTTAGCTAACGTTTGCTTGCGGACATAAGTCGGATCGTCAAAGTCTTGTGCTTGCAGACGGCTCATCTCTAAGTAATAGCCAAAGACTTTATTATAGCCTACTTTCAGGGTTTTTAGGCCGGTTCTTTGACGTTCACTCTCTTGATAATCAATTAGCCAACTTTCACCATTATCTAAAGCATCACGATAACCATCCAACTGCTTATGATAGCGGTCTTTAATGATTCTACCTTCTGTTAATGAAATCGGTGGATTATCGACCAAAGCTTCATTAATAATAGCCAAAAGCTCATTAAATTCAGGCAAGGCTTGAAATTGATCCACTGAATCCATGCTTTCGTTCAATTGTTGGAGATACTGATTAAGAAGAGGTATTTGTTTTAAAGACTGGCGCAATTGGTCAACTTCTCTAGCATTGGCAGTCTGTAAAGATAGTTTTGTTACCAAGCGTTCAAGGTCATAGATATTTTTTAAAATATTGATTAATTCAAGGCGAAGAAAGTAATGATTAATTAAACCGGCTACCTTTTGATGGCGGCTAATTAAAGCTTGTTTTTGTAATAAGGGTTTATCCAACCACTGATGTAATAGTCTTCCTCCCATGGCCGTTTGCGTGCGGTCTATCAGCCACAATAAAGACCCTTTTCGCTTTTGAGTTCTTAAAGATTCGGTTAATTCTAATTGCACCTTAGTGTATTGATTCATCTGTAAATAGGCAGATAGGGTGTATTCTTCTACCTCTTTTAAATAATCAAAAGCATGGGGTTGTATCGATTGGAGATAAGCTGATAAGTATTTTAAAAGTTCTGTTTGAACAGGGCTTGCCTCTTTTAGCTTAAAGAAATTTTCTGTTAAAGCGGCAGGTGTAAAGGTTGATTTAAAAGCCGTAATCCTTTCTTGCAGTAGGCTCAGTTCTTCTTGGCTAAAACCTGATCTTCCTTCCTCATCGATAATCCACTCACTGGGTTTAACCGTTTGAATTTCACTGACAAATTGATTCCAATCTTCTGTTTGAGTCATCCGGCTTTGACCCGTTGAAATATCCACATAAACCAAATGGTAAGTGTTTTTTGCTTTTAAAAAAGCGGCTAGGTAATTATTTTCTTTGTGTTTGAGTGCTTGGTCGACCAAAATGGTTCCTGGTGTAATGATTTGAACAACATCTCTTTTGACCATCCCTTTGGTGAGTCGTGGATCTTCTAATTGTTCACAAATAGCCACTTTATAGCCTTCTTGGATTAAACGACGGATATATTCGGTGGCTGAATGATAAGGAACCCCACACATGGGCACTGGATCTTGGGCTTTTTTATTACGGGAAGTCAGCGTGATTTCTAATACTCTTGCAGCAGTAATAGCATCTTCATAAAACATTTCATAAAAATCGCCTAAACGAAAAAACAAGATGGAATCTTGATGCTTGGCTTTAATGGATAGATATTGTTGCATCATAGGGGTTTCTTTACTTGACATGGCTACTCATCCTCTAGTTCATTTAATCGTTGATTGGTTTTGAATTGATATCATAATAATGACATAAGCCAAATAAGCTTTCTTTCTACTTGCTTGTTAATAATTAATTAATAACAATTTGAGATTTAAGCAAAGGTTCTCTTAGAAGTAAAGGTTTTGACTAGTTCTATTTTAGCAAAAGCTCTCATCATTATCATGATATAAAAAGCACAACTCCAAAAGGGGTTGTGCCTTGTCTTTATTTCGCATACTCTACGGCTCGTATTTCGCGTATCACCGTTACTTTAATATTTCCTGGATATTTCATTTCATTTTCAATGCGTTGTTTCACACTTCTTGCTAAAGCAGCCGCTTTAGCATCATTGATCTTGTCTGGAGCGACAATCACACGTACTTCTCGACCTGCTTGGATAGCATAGGATTGAGTAACGCCTTCATTTTCATTGGCGATTTCTTCCAATTGTTTCAAGCGACGAATGTAGTTTTCTAAGGATTCACTTCGTGCACCTGGTCTTGCAGCAGATAAGGCATCAGCCGCTGCGACTAGTTCTGAAATAACAGAAGTTGCTTTAGTATCGCCATGGTGAGAAGCAATTGCATTAATAACTACCTCATTTTCTTTATAACGATTAGCAATTTCTGCACCAATTTCAACGTGAGAACCTTCAATTTCTTGGTCTAATGCTTTACCAATATCATGAAGTAAGCCCGCTCTTTTGGCTAAGACTACATCTTCATTCAATTCACCGGCCATTACCCCTGCTAACTTTGCAACTTCAACAGAGTGTTTTAAGACATTTTGACCATAGGAAGTCCGGTAAGCTAAACGACCGATAATTTTAATTAGATCAGGATGAATAGCGTGAATACCAACATCAAAGACAGCTTCTTCACCGACTTCGCGGATGCGCTCATCCATTTCCTTACGTGCCCGCTCAACCATTTCTTCAATCCTAGCAGGATGAATTCGGCCATCTTGAATTAAATGTTCAAGAGCGAGCTTAGCAATTTCTCGACGAATTGGATCAAAGCCACTTAAAACGACTGTTTCAGGTGTGTCATCTACAATTAAATCGATACCTGTTAGACTTTCTAAGGTACGAATATTCCGTCCTTCTCGACCAATAATCCGACCCTTCATATCATCATTTGGCAAGTGCACAACCGATACAGAATTATCTGTGACTAGGTCTGTTGCCGAACGTTGAATAGCTTGAAGAATGATTTCTTTCGCATTACGGTCCGCTTCTTCTTTAGCTTTTTGATCAGCATCACGTATCATGACAGCCATTTCGTTAGAAAGTGTCTCTTCTGTCTCTTTAAGAATGATTTCTTTTGCATCATCTCTTGACATCATAGCAATTCTTTCTAATTCTTCTTGGCCTTTTAAGATAAGTTGTTCAATTTCACTTTCCTTTTCAACCAATTCATCTTTACGTTTTAAATAATCTGCTTCTTTATTTTCTAATAGAGATTCACGATTATCTAAAGTATTACTTTTCTTATCCAGGTTTTCTTCTTTTTGAATTAAACGATTTTCAAATTTTGTCGCTTCTTGGCGACGATCTTTCAGCTCGTTTTCAATCTCATTACGGTATTTGATATTTTCTTCCTTCGCTTCAAAAAGCGCTTCGCGTTTTAAAGTTTGGGCTTGATTTATCGCATCATCAATAATTGCTTCGGCATTTGCTTTTGCACCCGCAATATTTTTTTCATCTGATTTTTGTTTAACGATATAACCAATAACAAAACCAGCAATTAAAGCAACGATAGCGAAGGCGAGTGGAATCAAAATTTCCATAAGAGTCACCTCCGTATCTATTTAGTTTTTTCATTAATTAATATGGTGTAAAAATTAATCGTGGCTTTCCACAACTTTTATAATACTTTTAATCGCAGCCATAGTCAAATAATTCAAAGGATCATTATGACTATTTAGCCTCATATTTTCTGACGCTTTTTTATAAAAAAGAAGACCCTCATTGGATTGAGGGGCCTTTTTAAGCTTTATAATTTGCGTTTTGCTAGTTTTAAAAAAATATCTCAAAAAATTATTTTTTAATTTCTTTAATTTTTTCTAGTGCTTCTTCATCGGCTTCTTCAGAAGTTACTGCCGAATGTCCACCAATTTGATAATGCTGTCTAACTTGTTGATCAATCTCTTCAAAGATGTGTGGGTTATCTTCTAAGAATTGTTTAGCACTTTCGCGTCCTTGACCAATTCTTTCTTCTTTATATGAATACCAAGAACCTGCCTTGTTAATAATATCCAAATCAGATGCCATGTCTACAAGCTCTCCAATTTGCGAAATACCGTAACCATAAACAATGTCGACCATGGCTTCTTTAAACGGTGGTGCCAGTTTATTTTTAACGACTTTAATCCGTGTCCGGTTACCATACACATCACCGCCTTGCTTAAGGCTTTCAGTTCTTCTGACTTCAAGACGAATAGAAGAATAAAACTTCAAGGCACGACCACCAGGGGTTACTTCTGGGTTACCAAACATTACACCCACCTTTTCACGAATCTGGTTAATAAAGAAAGCAATCGTATTGGTTTTGTTAATTGAGCCGGACAATTTACGCATGGCTTGCGACATCAAACGCGCTTGCAAACCAATGTGCGAATCTCCCATCTCTCCTTCAATCTCAGCTCGTGGTACTAAGGCTGCTACAGAGTCAACCACTACAATATCGACTGCTCCTGATGAGACCAAGGCATCTGCTATTTCTAAAGCTTGTTCTCCTGTATCTGGTTGAGAGAGTAATAATTCGTTAATATCAACTCCTAATTTCTCAGCGTAAACAGGATCTAAAGCATGCTCAGCATCGATAAAGGCAGCCAAGCCCCCCTTCTTTTGGACAGATGCAATGGCATGTAGGGCAACAGTAGTCTTACCAGAAGATTCCGGTCCATAACATTCAATGACCCGTCCTCGTGGATAACCACCAATTCCAAGGGCCACATCTAGGGCGAGGGAGCCTGAAGGAACTGTATCAATTTCAACGCTTGTTCGATCACCCAAACGCATGATTGCACCTTTTCCATAACTTTTTTCTATATTCTTTAGCGCTTGATCTAAGGCTTTTTGTCTGTTGGCATCTACCATATTATTTCCTCCGTTCATCAAGGTAATCTTATCTTAACAATTTCTTAGTCCAAACTCAAGTTTTTTGCGAACTTTTGTTCGACTACTCTCTTAATTAATTCATAACCATAATTAGTGGCCAAGTCCCGTACATAGTCACGCCCTCGATTGGGAAGCATGAGTTTCTGCCATTCGGTCGGACGATTTTTACTTGCACAAGCCAGATAGACTTCTCCAGCTGGATGTCCTTGATCAGAGCCCGGACCTGCTACTCCGCTTAAAGCCAGAGCGAGGTCACTGCCACTTAATTTTAAGCATTGTTCGGCCATAGCACAAGCGCATTGCTCACTATAGACTGAATATTCTTCAATTATCATAGGATCAACCGATAACAAATCTACCTTGGTTTGCGCTTGATAGACCACAAAGCCACCCTTTATGACTGTTGAAGCACCTGGAATCTGAGTGAGGCGACTGAGCATTTTACCTCCTGTTAAACTCTCAGCACCAGAAAGAGTGAGATTCAGCTGCTTCAATCGATCAATCAAATAAGCTTCTATAGTATGTTCTCTTCCTTCACCTATGTAATAGTCTTTTAATTTAGCGATTATTTGCTGGGCTGTTTTATCTAATAATTGGTTATTGTCAGCTGTTTTTTCTTGCTTTTGATTCAAGACTAGGCGAATATGTCTAGGCTTAGCATAAATCGCGATTTCCAGCTCTTTTGTTTTTTTAATAATTGGATCTAATATATGGGCCACTTGCGACTCGCCAATCCCATAAAAATTTAAATAGATGGATTTAATTGCTATGGTCTGGTCAATTTTTTCTTTAAAATAAGGTAAAACTTCTTTTTCAAGCATGGCCTTTAACTCACTAGGTGGGCCTGGTAAACATAGGTAATATTGATTAGCATCAGCAGCAAAATATAAGCTGCCACAGGCTAAGCCATCTTCTGTATGAAAACAATACCCCTCTTTAAAGGTTAAAGCTTGTTTATACTCTAAGGGTGAAAGTTGACGATTTTGTTTTTTAAAATAATCTTGAATGTATTGCCATTGTTGAAAATCAACAATTAATTCTTGACCAAGAAAGTGGGCTAAACTTTCTTTGGTTAAATCATCATGGGTCGGCCCTATCCCACCAGCTAAAACAATTAGTTCTGCTCTAGTCGCAGCGATTCTAATTGCTTCTTCAAGTCGCGTTGGATTGTCGTCTACCACTTGTTGGTTGAAAGACAAAATACCTATTGAAGCAAATGCTTGAGCTAGTAGTGCTGCGTTGGTATTAATGGTCTGTCCTTGAACCAATTCGGTCCCCACTGTGATAATTTCTAACTTCATTGCAGGCCCTCCATTTTATATATACCTATTAAAATTAAAAAAGGTGTTTTCTTTAAAAAAAAGCCATCAAAACGATGACTTTTAATGAAAATAATCTACTTAATATCGGTAAAAAGATGTCTCGCTTTATAAAAATATTCTACACCTGAATATACAGTAAAGAATAAAGCAACTCCCATTAAAAAATGTGCCAATGAGAAAGGCAACCATGTAAAGCCAGCATTATTCCAAAGAAAGAACAAAATGGCAAACATTTGACTGAAGGTTTTAACTTTTCCAGGCCAGGCCGCTGCCATTACTTTACCATTAGATTGAGCGAGTAGAACTCTTAAACCGGTCACTAATAACTCACGACTAATAATAATAATAACGATCCAAGCTGGGATGAATTGGTGTTCAACCAACAGGATAAGTGCTGCAATGACTAACAGCTTGTCTGCCATTGGATCCGCAAAGACACCAAAGGAAGTGACTAAATGTAATTTTCGCGCTAAGTAACCATCCAAATAGTCCGTAAAGGATGCTATGGCAAATACGAGCCCCCCAATAAAGTAAGGGGTAGCAAGAGTCGTTCCTAACAGTGTTAGATTGCCCCAATCCAAAGGTAAAGTTAAAAGACAAACAAAGATAGGGATTAAGAATATTCTAAAAACAGTTAAACGATTAGCAATGTTCATAATTTACTCTCCTGATGAATAATTGGGGTCTAATACCGCTGGACCTTCATAAGAAGTTTCTTCATTCTTTTCTCCCAGCTCTTCAATGGCTAGCTCTTCAGTTGAAGAGGCAGTTTCATCTTTAACTTTAAAGATAATAACGCCAGGAACACTCGGATCAGGCTCAACTGTTTTACCGTTGACTATAAATTGAGCCCCTTCTGGATAACCTAATTCCATCCGCACAGTCTTGGTTGTATCATTGGCTTGATGTTCTAAAACTTCATCTTTAGAAATCGTTTGGTCAACTACCATACTTCCTTCTTCATAAATACCGACCCAAACAAAGGCATTTCCTTTGGCACCAAATTGATAATTTTCAATTGGACCTTCTAATTGGTAGGTTTTAATCTCGCCAGCTTGAGAGATTTCAGTAATTACTTCTTTTCCAACTAAAAGCTGGTTTTCCGCTAAGTCTTTTTTGTTATTAGCTTTTTCAGTCACCTCTGGCTCTTTTGTCGATCCATCGACTGGATTAGCCGACGGCTTAACAATTTCTAAGACATCAGCATTATTATTGGTTTGAGCGACTTGATTATCTTCCGTTGAAATCTGACGAATGGTATAAATTAAGATACCGATAATACAGATAATAATTGCTGATAGAATAGCCATGGGAATATAAGAGAGGATTTTCTCCATCCGATTCGATTCATCATTTAAATGACGGCTACGTAACCGACTTGGCATTTCAGCCTCTTCTTCTCTTATCGGACTGCTTTCATTGTTTTGCACTTCCAACTCATTAGCATATTCCTTTAAAAGAGTATCTCCATCTAAACCTACCATATCGGCATACTGTTTCACAAAGGCTCGGGCATAGAAGTTTCCCGGTAGTTCTTCCAGTTGGCCTTCTTCGATCGCTTGTAAATATTTTTTTTGAATTTTAGTCATTTGTTGCAGGGTATTAAGTGTATACCCTTTATTTACGCGTGCTTCACGTAATCTTGTTCCTAATTCACTCATAATTATGACCCCTTCTATCTCTATCATTCACATTATAGCACAGTTAAAAGCCTTGGGTCAGATAAAAGTCCCTAATTAAGTTTAGTTGGCTTCTTTCTCAAGTAAGTCACGAATAAGCGTATACATATATTTCTCAGCGTCAAAAGCTTGTAGGTCACTCGCTTGTTCACCCAAACCAATATATTTAACTGGAATATCTAATTCATGGCGAATAGAAAGAATGACGCCCCCCTTAGCTGTCCCATCTAATTTTGTTAAGACTAGTCCACTGATCTCGGTTGCTTCATTAAATTGTTTCGCTTGAATTAAGGCGTTTTGTCCGGTTGTTGCATCTAAAACCAAGAGAACTTCTTGTACGCCATTCGGATTTTCTCTTTCGATAATCCGTTTCATTTTAGCTAATTCAGCCATGAGATTTGCTTTAGTTTGTAAACGTCCTGCTGTATCAACTAAAAGGTAATCGTACTCTTCCGCATTGGCTTTTTTTACAGCGTCGAAAACTACAGAAGCAGGGTCTCCTTGGTCCGCTCCGATCACTACTGGTATTCCTAAGCGCTCTCCCCAAACATTTAGTTGCTCAACTGCACCTGCTCTAAAAGTATCGGCAGCAGCCATTAAAACCTTATGTCCGGATTGTTTTAAATTATAAGCAATTTTACCGACAGAAGTCGTCTTGCCTACCCCGTTGACCCCCACAAATAAGACTACGGTTGGCCCGTTTGGATTTTCAATTAAATCAGGATTGACTGGTTGGTCTTTTTCATAAATTGCCACCATTTGTTCTAACATAACACGCTTAACATCTTGAGCTTTATGAACATTTTCAGCTTCTACTGCATCACGAATAGCATCCGTTAAAGCTAGAGTCATTTTAAAGCCAACATCGGCTGAAATTAAGATTTCTTCTAGATCATCGTAGAATTCATCATCTAATTCGCGCCAAGAAGTAAATAAATCCGTGATGCGGTCAGAAAAGGATTTACGTGTTTTTTCCATCCCCTTATCATACTTCTCAAAGACAATCTGTTCTTCTTGGTCTAAAACCTCTTCTTTTACAACCTTATCTTCACCTGTGAAAGCACGTTTGATGCGATCAAATAATCCCATATGACTTCCTCCATTCTATTGAATAAATTGATAAATTGCATGAGCGACACCTTCTTGATCATTGGATAAAGTAATGAAATCAGCCCTCTGCTTTAAAGTCTCTGCGCCGTTTCCCATCACCACTCCAAGACCAGCAAATTCAATCATGCGCTCATCATTCATCTGATCTCCTATTGCCATTATAGCAGAAGGTTGAATATTTAACTGATCAGACAACTTTTTTAAAGCATTTCCTTTATTGACTCCCGCTTTCATAATTTCTAATTGGAAAGGATGGGATCTTGATAGGGTATATTGACTGACAAGTTCTTTATTTAACAGTGGAATTTGCCGCGATAAATGGGCTTCATCAATCGTGACCACAAATTTCATAAAACGATGGGCTTCATCAAAATCATTAAAATCAATTTTGGTATGGGGGGCTGTAGAAACATTGCCCACATAAAAACTTTCATAACCTTTTGGGTAAGTTAAGGGTTCATAAACTAAATCCTGGTCTAGAACGTTTAAAGGTAAATTTAAAGTTGTTAACTCTCGATACCATGAGTGAAGATCTTGGCTGCTTAACTCTTCTTGTATTAAGACTTGCCCATCACTAATTCTTTGGACAAAGGCACCGTTATATAGAATTAAATAATCATCCTCACTTTTTAAGCCGATTTGATCGATTAAATGATGCATGGTTGAATAAGGTCTACCTGTACATATTACGACTTTAACGCCTCGCTCTTGAGCGTAATCAAGTGCTTCAAGGTTTTTAGCTGTAACTTCTTTGGAACTATTTAATAAGGTTCCATCTAAATCGATGGCTAGTAATTGAATCATTTTATCTACTCCTGATGGTCTAATGCTACAAAATCATTCATTTTCACCGCTGCTAGTTTAGAAATACCGGTTTGTTCCATAGTCACTCCATATAGAATATCGGCATATTCCATGGTCCCTTTGCGGTGGGTAATGACAATAAATTGCGTTTCTTGGGTAAAGTTTTGAATGTATTCCCCATAACGGTAAACATTGGCATCATCTAAAGCTGCCTCCACTTCGTCTAGAACCACAAATGGAACGGTCTTTGTTTCCAAAATAGCAAATAATAAAGCAATGGCCGTTAAAGCTCTTTCGCCTCCTGATAAGAGGGCTAAGTTTTGCTTACGCTTACCGGGTGGTTGAGCAATAATATCGACACCGGTAGTTAATAAATCGGTCGGGTCGGTTAATTCTAACTTGGCCTTACCGCCAGCAAATAAACGAGTGAAGGTCTTTTGAAATTGATGGTTAATAGCTTGAAAGGCTTCTTTAAAGCGACTACCCACTTCTGAATCCATTTCATCAATGGTATTATTTAGCTGCTCCATAGCTGTTAACAGGTCATTTTCTTGCTCAAATAACAATTGATAACGTTCATCCACTTCTCGATAGTCTTGAATTGCTGCTAAGTTGATAGGTCCTAATTGATCAATTTCCTTACGCAACTTTTTAACCACTTCTTTTACCTGAGCAACAGATTCTACAGGCTGGGCTAATTGAGTAGCTGCTTCGAACGACAAGGCGTAGGTTTCATTAAGATAGAGTAAATCTTGATCCATCTGATCTTCATATCTTTCAATCTTGGCTTGGCATTTGGCCTCTGCTTGGTATTGATATTGAAGCTGATCTTCGCTATTTTTTAAGGCCTGCTGATGACTCCTTAAACTTTCATTTAAACTCTGGCGGTCTTGGCGTAGAACGCTTAAATCAGCGTTGACTTGGTCTAAATCGCCTTCTGCTTGGCTTAAATCCACTTTAAATTGACTGATTGAATTTTCTAAGTTTTGAACTTCATTCCAGTCACTTTCTTCTAACTGTTGACTGGAAGCAATTAATTCTTCTAAATTTTGTGCTTGCTTAATTGCATTTTGCAGGCTTTCTCTTTTTTGTTTGGTTTCCATTTCCAAAAGCGCTAAATTGGTTTTGCTTTCATTCAAGTCGGCTTGAAGTTGTCCAATCTTCATTTGTTTTTCCGATTGAGACAATTGCATAGATTGAATGGTTTGATGGACTTCTTCAATTTTAGCCTTTAGAGCTTGTAAGTCTTGCTCAGCTGCTTGAAAATCTTGGTGAGAAGCCTCAAAATCTTGAGTCATTTGCTTGAATTCATCGGTTAAAATCAATAGATGTTTATTTTTTTGATCTCGCTGTGACTGTATATTTTCAATTAAATTCAGCAATTTTTGGTGGTCTTGACTAAGTTGTTGGTAATCTGATAAAGCTTTTTGATAAGCCGTTTGAAATTGCGAAACCTTCTGATCACACCTTTCAAAAGTTGCCACTTGTTCTTTTTGACTCTTTTTTAGTTCTTTCAACTCTTTTTCAAGGCTTGCAATCTCTTGAGAGCGCCCCATTACAGATTGTGACTTATGCTTATTTCTTCCCCCTGTAACAGAGCCTCCAGGAAGGATCAAGTCGCCTTCAAGTGTTACGATTTTTAACTGTTGATGGCTAGCCTTAGCAAGTGACTGGGCATTTTCAAGTGTATCAACAATCACTGTAGACCCTAATAACTGCTGAATCACTCGCTGATTTTCTGCTTTATAAGAAACTCGTTCACTAGCAATCCCCACCACACCTTGGTTTTGTTGGAGTAGCTCTTGGTGATGGGCCTTTAGGGTCCGAGCTTTCATATTACTTCTTGGTAAAAAGGTGGCTCGTCCGGCTCTTTTATTTTTTAAAAGTGATATGGCTTGCTTAGCAGCTTGGTCATTTTCTACAACAATATTTTGCAAACCAGCTCCTAAAGCAATGTCGATAGCAACTTGATCGTTTTTTTCAACTTCGATTAATTCGGCTACCGTTCCAATGATTCCTTGTAGTTGATCACGGTGGTTCATCACGACTCGGACTCCTTGGTAATAGCCGGCATATTCCACTTGCATTTGTAGCAAGCTTTGATACTTGGAGTGGAGCATTTGGATTTGGTGGTCTGCTTGGTAGATTACTTTCCTTAATTGATCACGATTGGCTTGGGCTTGATCCAATGCTTGGTGGGCCTTTTCCCCTTCAGTTTGAAGGCTTTCTAAGTCTGCTTTCACTTGTTTTATTTGATCGTGATAGCTAACTTCTTGGTCTTCAAGAGCTTGGATTTGAATTTGATTTTCCTTGATTTGGTCTTGATAGCTTTCCTTGCGTTGATCGAATTGTTGGCTAAATTTATCAAATTGTTGCAAGCGATTCTTTATAGCCGACTCTTGACGATAATAGTCAATCAATTCTCCCCTTAACTGATCTAACTCTTCATTCTTTAGCGCTTGAAAGTCATTAAGTTGTTGATTATATGCTTTTACTTCTTCTTTTGCTTTTCGAATACCTTCTTCTAATGAGTTTAAATTTTGATTAAGGGCCTCTTGTTGTTTTTGGTGGTCAACCCATTGATTTTGGTAGCGATCTTGATTTAGTTTTCTTTCTTGACTGGATTGATTGGCATAAAGCGTTTTTTGCTGAAACACTTCAATTTGGCCCTTTAATCTCTCAATCAATTGGATAAGTTTTCGACTTTCCATCTCTTCTTGATCAATGCTTTGATTTATCAAGTCTAATTGGTTCTGTTTATCATCGATTGATTGCGAAAAAGTTTTTTGATCATTCTTAACTCGGTCTAATTCAGCTTTTATTTGTTGGTAGTGGTCCTTGGCTTGTTGCCATTTAGCTTTAAAGTCTTGTATTTGAAAGGTATATAAGGATATTTCTTCTTCTTTCAATTGGGCCGCTTTCTCTTGGTAGGTCAAAGCCTTTTCTCTTTGTTCTTTAAGTGGCTGCAGTTGATTTTTTAATTCATGTAAAATATCCCTGACACGGTTCAAATGGTCTTGTGACCGCAGCAATTTTCTTTGAGCTTCTTGTTTGCGGTATTGATATTTTTGTACACCAGCTGCTTCTTCAAAAATTCCTCGTCTTTCTTCTGGTTTACTTAAAAAGATGGACTCGACTTTACCTTGGGAAATCATGGCGAAAGAATTTTTACCTAAGCCTGTATCCAACAGCAAATCAGTGATATCTTTTAAGCGAACATTTTTTTGATTGATAAAAAAATAACTCTCACCATTACGGTTATATTGACGCGTTATCGTAATCGTTTTGGGGTCCATATCAATATAACGATCCTCATTATTTAAAACCAAGGATACTTTAGCAATATTGACTGGCTTTCGATCGAGTGAACCATTAAAGATAACATCTTCCATCTTGTTACCACGCAAGGATTTAGCCGATTGTTCTCCTAAGACCCAACGAATGGCTTCAGATAAATTCGATTTACCTGAACCGTTGGGACCGACTATTGCTGTCATGCCCTGATCAAAATTAATGACTGTTTTATCAGCAAAAGATTTGAAACCAGTCATTTCGATTCTTTCTAAATACAAACAGCTACACTCCTTTTTGAAGATGGTGAATGGCTTTTTTAGCGGCCTTCATTTCTGCTTCTTTTTTACTTTTGCCACTGGCCTTAGCTATTAAGTCGTTTTCTAAATACAGCCCAATAGTAAAGGTTTGTGCATGAGAAGGTCCTTGGGTTGCTAGGAGACGGTATTCAATCTTAACTGTTCCCTTGACTTGAACCATTTCTTGGAACTTGGTCTTATAATCTTGCACGGTTAGTGTCAAAATTTCTTGATGGTGATCAAAGAGGACACTACTCAGAAAGTTTTCAACCATATCCATACCAGTATCCAAATAAACTGCCCCCAAAAAGGCTTCAAATGTATCTGCTAAAATGGAATCTCTTTCTTTACCTCCCGACAATCTTTCCCCCTTACCTAATTGGATAAATTGAGGAAAGTCTACTTGTCTAGCTAAATAAGCCAGGCTTGGTTCCCTGACGAGCTGAGCTCGCATGCGTGAAAGATCTCCTTCAGGCTTATGGGGGTATTGTCCATATAAAAATTGACTAACCAGAATCTCAAGCACAGCATCGCCTAAAAATTCTAATCGTTCATTGGACTGAATTAAGTTCTCACCTTGCTCATTAATATATGACCGATGGTAGAAAGCTTGCTGAATAATCTTCTGGTTAGTAACTTTAATTTTTAATTCTTTTTCGATGTGTTCTATTAACTGATGCATGGCTTCGACTCCTATCAAATATACACTGATTTTACCAAAAATCCCTTGATTACACAAAGTCATTCAGCAATACAAAAATGAAATACCGTATATAAATAAAAAGATCAAGCAAAGCTTTGCTTGATCTTCATCTTTTAAAATTTTAAATTATTCAGCAATTGGACTTTCAGCAGTTAAGCCTACTTGTGTCCAATCAAGATTTGCTCCAATTTCAACATCCCAATTCGTCACACGCTTATTAACGGCTGTTAATTCATATCTCCAAAGCGTTGGAATAACAGGAAGCTCTTCATGCATAAATTCTTGCCAAGCGTAGAAGGCTTTTTGACGGTAGTCATCATCAAACGATTCGTCTGATTCAATATCCGCTAATAATTGGTTATGTTCTTCATTCACATAGCGACTGTAGTTGAATTGTGCTCGTTCACCAAATAATCCATTTGGATTTGGATCGCCACCAGTACCAAAAGCAGCTTGGAAAATATGTATTTCTGGATCATCCTTCTTAATACGTTCATAGAAAGAATTAAACTCTAGTAATTGTCCATCTAATAGCTCTACAGGAATACCGACTGCGTTCCATGCTTGTACATAGTACTGAGCCAATGGAGCAGCTGTTTCACCACCTGACATTGAAGCGAAGTTCAAGGTGAATTTCTCGCCATTAGGATCTTCCACTAGACCATCACCATCCACATCCTTAAAGCCAGCTTCTGCTAGAATTTCCTTAGCTTTTTCTGGATTGTATTCATAGGCCTTAACGTCAGGATTTAAGTATTCTACAAAGTTCGGTGTAATCATTGAGTCTGCAGCACGACGCAATCCTTGATAGAATTCACGGCCGACTGAATCATTATCCATGGCATAAGCCATCGCTTGACGAAGAGCTTTATTGGATGTAACTAATTCAGGATCAAATTCGTTTTTACCTTCTTCTTCATTCCATTTACCCATCTTGAAGCCAATGTATGTATAAGCATTCTGCTCATAACCAATGGTAGTAAAGTTCGTTGCATCTTTATAAGTATCATACTTATCAGTTGGTAAGGTTGCAATATCAAAATTACCAGCCTTTAATTCAGCAACAATTGAATTAGGGTTGATGACATTCATCGTCATTCCATCTAATTTAGGACGCCCCTTATAATAATTTTCATTTACAGTATAAGTGACTGCTTCACCTGGTGTCATTGATTCCACCTTAAAAGGTCCAAAGCCTACTGGTTTCTCACGTACAGGTGCAGAGTCTTCCATATCAGCTACTTCGATACCTTCAAAGACATGCTCAGGTTCGATATAAGAAGAAATTCCTCCACCAGCTTGAACCATTGAGTTCGGAAAAGCCTTATAAGTAACGGTTAGGGTATAATCATCGACACGTTCCAACCCAGAAATTTCCTCGGCTTCGCCGTTATGATACTCGTCCATTCCTACCACATTCTCAAAATCGCTACCATAACGAATGCCGGTATAATCAGGGTGTCCTACTACATAGTAAGGAAAAATAACGTCATCTATCGTAATCGGTTCGCCATCATCCCACTTAACTCCTTCTGGGATTGTGATAGTTACTTGTTTATTTTCAACATCCATTTCCACTTTGGCAAAACCGGAATCATCGATCTTGAAGTTATTGTCGTAGCCGTATAGGCCAGGGTTAAAGTAACCAATTACGGTTGCATCTGGGTTTCCTGTGTAAAACATATTATTGAAGACACCTGCAAATGCGGTATCGGAAACAAAGGCTACCTTAAGTGTTCCACCCTCCATGACTTCACCTTCATGCTCTACAGAAGTCGAAATGTCCGGTGCGGGGGCTCCTTCTCCATCTGCTTCCTCAGCTTGGACCATAGGTAGGGAACTCAATACCAAGGAACCGATTGTCATTGTTGTCATAAACTGTATAAGATGTTTTTCTAATGATTTTCTCATACTAAGCCTCCTCTAAATGTGATAATCCTATCATATAGAAATTATATGATTAAATCAAGTCTTTTCTAATTTTTTTTTAATATTTTTATCTTTTTCTAATAAAAACAAGCTTTATTAGGGGTTTATTTATGAAAAGTTTCCAAAGTTCACTTGTCTTAAAGGTTTTTCATGAAAGTGTCTTTTCATTATTTTAAAGCTTATGACCCAACTAGTAATTTCTAGCAGAAAAATCTTTTGATTTTTATTTAGCACTTACAAGATATATTAAAATTTCAAAACAAAAACTTTTCTGTAAGATTAAAATTTTCTCATAAAAAAGAGCCCCACTTCTTACTCATCGCTTAACGCTAAAGTAAATAAAGGGTATAGCTCTTAAAATTTTTATCCTCTTCTTTGTTTTGAATCTGCTACACGTTGAAAAGCCTGTCCGATATAGTTAATTGATAACATCATGATCAATACTAACAAGGCAGCTGGCAACCAAACCCACCATTTATTTTCAATAATATCTGGTGTTCTAGCGTAACCAATTAGCGTTCCTAAAGAAGGCGTTCCAACAGGCAAACCAAAGCCCAAGAAAGAAAGTCCTGTTTCTAAACCGATATTACCGGCAAAGGATAGGGTTAAGTTGGTGATCATTAGCGAAGAAAGATTCGGTAATAAGGAGCCGAGCATAATTTTCCAATCTCTAGTCCCCATGGTTTTTGATGCCTTGATATAATCCTTGGATGCTTCTGATAAAGAAGCCGTTCGAATCAAACGGGTCTGCCCCATCCAACCAAATAAAGATATAATCCAAATCAAAGTCCAAGGGTCGAAGCGTTTAACGATTGTTACGACCGCAATAATAATCATGATTCTCGGTAAAACGATTAAAAAGTCTACCACACGCATAATAAAATCATCCACTCGACCCCCATAATAACCGGCAATCAAACCAATAATCGTCCCAAAACCTGCTGTTAATATAGTGACAGCCCAAGCGATAATTAAGGAATTTTTTGTTCCTAGTAAAAGCTGTTCAAAAATGCCTTTTCCACCCTCATCGGTACCTAAAAGATAGCCTTTTTCGCCTGGCGGTGTAAAGCGGTCAAAAATGTTAACTATGCCTGCAGCATCGGAATCAATAAAGAATGCTGATAAGACAGCCGCTACGACAATAATTAATAAAAGAATTAATGATAAAACAGCAATTTTATCACGTGCAAACTCTCGACGAATAACTTCCCAACCCATCGGTGGAGTGGAAACTTGGTCTTGCAATAGTTCTTCATTTACTGTTACCTGTGTATTATTTTCAGCCATTATTCCACCTCCTATTTAATTCGAATTCTAGGGTCAACAAAAACCATAATGATGTCTGATAATAACGAACCTAAAAGGGTTGTAAATCCGTAGATCAATGTAATAGCTATCATTACAGAAAAATCACGTAAAGCGATTGATTCGACAAATAATTTTCCCATTCCTGGATAATTAAAGACTGTCTCAGTGAAGACAGATCCGCCTAACAAACCAGTGATGGTAAAGCCTAAAAAGGCAGCAATTGGTAGGATTGAATTCCGGAAGATGTGCTTGCGATAAACAACATTTTCTGGAACGCCTTTAGCCTTAGCTGTGCGAACATAATCTTCCGTTTTAGCATCAATGACTCCTGTTCTTAAGTATTGAATAGTAGAGGTTGTTGATAAAAGTGCCATTGTAATAGCTGGTAAAATAATGTGTTTAAATCTTGACAAAGCAAAATCAAGCGTTCCAGGCTCAAGACCCGGGTCT
Organism: Facklamia sp. P13069; assembly: GCF_050409405.1. Lineage (NCBI taxonomy): Bacteria > Bacillati > Bacillota > Bacilli > Lactobacillales > Aerococcaceae > Facklamia > Facklamia sp. P13069. The sequence goes on from NZ_JBNUPN010000002.1 coordinate 95,281, forward strand.
ACTGTTCCAGTTGTAGGGAACCAGCCAAGAATATAACCAAATAACCAAATCATAAATAAACCCAATACGAAAGATGGAATAGCATAAGTTACAAAGGTATATAAGTTAACGGTTTTATCAAAAACGGAATTTTGATAACGACCAGAAAACAGACCTAATGGTAAAGCGATTCCGTACGAAATGATCACTGTTAATAAAGATAATTGTAAGGTGGGCCAAACTCTTTGACCAATAATCTTTAGAGTCGGTTGACGGTGATGCCAAGACCGTCCCCAATCACCTTGAAAGATACCAGTAATCCAATCAACATAACGCTCTGGCCACGGTTTATCTAGTCCTAGTTGCTCCCGCATGGCTGCTATTTGAGCAGGGTCCACATTTGGATCTTGTAAACCCGTCAACGCATCCCCTGGCATCAAAGCAGCCAAAACAAAGACAATGATACTTAAAAGAAAAATTTGAGGAATCATTAAAATGACCCTTCTTAAAATCGTCTTCCACATTTATTTCACTTCCTCTCTTTGAGCAAAGCCGACTTCTTTTAAAGCCACTTGGTGGTGATCATTAATCTTCTTCAGATCATAGACCCGTCCACTTTCCTCAAAATATTGACTGGCATTTTCATGATATTCTTTCTCCACTCGGAGACGCTCTATATGGTGCTCTCTTCGATTGTTTGGATCAACATGCGGTATAGCTGATAAAAGCCTTTTAGTATATATGTGTTGAGGATTTTTATAAATTTCATAATTAGAGCCATATTCAGTAAATCTTCCACGATACATAATGGCCAATTCGTCAGACATGTGTTTCACCACGCCTAAATCATGCGAAATAAACAAGTAAGAAACATTAAATTCTTCTTGAATACGTTTCATAAAGTTTAAGACTTGAGCTTGAACCGATAAGTCTAAAGCTGAAACTGGTTCGTCAGCAATGACTAATTTAGGGTTCAGCGCAACAGCTCTAGCTACCCCGATTCTTTGTCTTTGTCCTCCTGAAAATTCATGCGGATACTTGACTAAAGCTTCTGAAGTCAAACCGACTATTTCTAAGAGTTCACTTGCTTTTCTCTTTTCTTCTTCAATCGTTAAATGGGTGAAATTACGCAAGGGCTCCGCCATAATATCTAAAATCCTCTTCTTCGGATTAAAAGAAGAATATGAATCTTGGAAGATCATCTGAACATTGCGCCGATAATTTGACCTGCGACTGGATGCAGCATTCGAAACGTCTTCCCCTTCATAGATAATTTTACCCTCGGTCAATTTTTCTAAACCGATAATAGCTTTCCCAATAGTTGATTTACCTGAGCCTGATTCACCCACCAGGCCATAAGTTTTTCCTGCCTCAAAACTTAAGTCCACACCATCCACTGCGTAGACATGGTCAGTGATACGGTTAAAGAAACCGGATCGAATTGGATAGTGAACCTTTAAGTTTTCAATTGTAAGAAATTCTGACATTAGTCCACCTCCTCAGTGAAATAAAAGTGTTCATGACAAGTACAACGTACCCAATGTTCTGGTTTTACTTCATGGAGAACTGGATGCTCTTCATGATGTTCTTCAGGAATCCAAGGAATGCGAGGAGCAAAACGACAACCTTTGCGTTCTAAACGGTTTAATGGAGGTACAACCCCATGTATTACATGTAGATCGCCCTTTTCATCAACTAAATCATTGGATTGCGGAATGGACTTTAAGAGTGAGCGGGTATAAGGATGTCTCGGATCATTGAAGAGTTCTTCGACACTTGCAACTTCAACAAATTGTCCTGCATACATAACTGCTACTCGATCAGCCGTCTCTGCAACTACTCCTAAATCGTGAGTAATCAAAATAATTCCTGATTCGGTTTCCTCTTGAATTTCATTCAAAAGATCCAAAATTTGTGCTTGAATAGTTACATCTAAAGCAGTTGTCGGCTCATCTGCAATAATTATTGGTGGTTTACAAGATAATGCAATGGCAATGATTACTCTCTGACGCATTCCACCTGATAATTCATGTGGATATTGCTTGGTCATTCTTTGAGGGTTTTCAATACCTACTTGGTCGAGTAATTCAAGTACGCGCTGAGTTCGTTGTTGTCCATCTAACTTGGTATGATAATACAAAGCTTCTTCAATCTGCTCACCTACTGTCATTAAAGGGTTTAATGACGCTAAAGGGTCTTGGAAGATCATGCCAATATCATTCCCGCGAATTTTGTCATAATCTGATTCATCATAATTAACGAGATTATCACCCTTGTAATTAATTTCCCCGGTAATTTTTGTATTCATGCGATTGTGTAAGCCTATGATTGAAGTGGCCAGGGTTGATTTTCCACAGCCTGACTCCCCAACAATGGCTAACTTTTCATTACGCGCTAGGGTAAAAGAAACCCCATCGACAGCATCGAAATACTGGTCTTTAATGCGAAAACCAGTGTGCAAATCTTTAACTTCTAATAATATCTCTTTTGATTCCATTTGAGGCCTCCTTTATCAATGACTATGACATCCATTTATTTTTCTGATCGTAATTGGTCGATATAAGAAACGGCGTCCTTAATATCTGAGAGCTTTTCAATTTTTTCATCTTCGAATTCTATATCAAATTCTTCCTCAATCCCCATCACGAATTCCACCATATCTAAAGAATCGGCGCCTAGGTCTTCAAAGGTTAGATTTTCAGTTACTTGATCTTCAGTAAGATCAAAATGCTCTACTAATAAAGTTTTAACTTTTTCAAATGTTTCTGTCTTCAAATTTTCCACTCCTTAATTAAAAAGTTATACCACAATGCCGGTTATATTATAATAACGATTATTTTCTAATCTGTCTATCATTTTTGTCACTATTTTCAAAAAAAGTGCTTATTTCTTCGGAAAAACCTGATAAAACGATTTCACGAGCTTGTCGAATAGCATGATAAATGGCGATGTCATCTGCTGATCCATGCGCTTTAATTACTGGCTTTTTAACCCCTAAAAGGACTGCTCCTCCTTGCTTGCTATCATCAAAATTTTCAGCCATCTTTTTTAATGAGGGTTTAATGAGAAGGCCACCAATTTTATTGGTGATACTACTCTCACTTAGAGTTCGTTTGAGTAATTTGAAGATGGATTTTAGGCTTCCTTCCAATGTTTTTAGGATAGCATTACCGGTAAAGCCATCTGTCACCGCAATATCTACCTGCCCATTTAAAAGATCTTTGGCTTCAATATTGCCTACAAAATTTAAACCACTCGCTTGATTGAGGAGTTGGTAAGCTTGTTTACGTAATTCATCTCCCTTACCAGCCTCTGTTCCATTATTAACAAGCCCTACTCTTGCTTGCTCTATTTTTAAAACACTCTCAGCATAATAGCTAGCTAGTTGAGCATATTGTAAGAGGTGCTCTGCTTTTGATTCCGCATTGGCTCCGGCATCCATTAAAATTAAATGAGGAGATTTCTCATTAATGGTTGGGATGACCGGCATCAATCCCGGTCGATCGACACCTTTAATTCTACCAACCACCAATAAGCCGGTTGTTAATAAGGCGCCTGTATTCCCAGCCGAAAGCAGTACATCTGCTTTACCTTCTCTTACCGCCTTGGCAGCAACCACCATTGAAGCATCTTTCTTGCGACGAACAGCTTTTACCGGTTCATCTTCTCCTTTGATAACCTCAGTAGTCGGTATTCGGATTAAACGGTCATCAAACATATCTGGAAGATTTTTAAGGGCTTTCTCGTCGCCATAAAGATGAATTTCGATGTCCTTATAAGCATCTAAGGCTCTTAGAACTCCGTCAAATACGGCTTGTGGTGCATTGTCGCCACCCATTGCATCAATCGCTATTTTAATCATAAATTCCACTCCTAAATTTCTAATTTAATTAATTGGGTATACTTTTCAATTGTTTTTGTTTCTTTCTCAGTCACTATATCTGGTTGTCTCATTAAATGGTCGACTGCTTGATAAGCCGCTGTCATAATGGCTTCGTCTTGTAAGGGATGTCCATATGTAAATTGGGCAATTCCACTTTGATTTCGTCCTAGGACATCTCCCATGCCACGAATTTCCATATCCGCTTTTGATAGTTCAAAGCCATCTTGACTTTCGACCATCTTAATCAGACGTTCTTTTCCTTGTTGGGTCGTTGGGTTGGCAATTAAAAAGCAGTAAGAGGGTAATGAGCTTCGCCCTACCCGCCCTCTTAACTGATGGAGCTGGGCTAAACCAAAACGTTCGGCTGATTGAATGACCATGACCGTTGCATTCGGTACATCCACACCGACTTCAACCATAGTGGTTGCTACTAAAATTTGAATTGCTTGAGCCTTAAAAGCTTTCATCACTTCTTTTTGTTCTTCTTTACTCAATTGACCATGCAAACTATCGATTGTAACTCGTGGAAATTTTTCTCTTAAACGTTGACAAGTCTCTTGTACATTTTCAACTTGTTCCATAAATTCACTGGCTTCAATTAAAGGCAATACATAATAGATTTGATGACCCTTATCTAATTCTTTTTGCATACGGTCATAGACTGTGGCAATGTGCTTATCACTAACGGCTTGTGTCTTAATTTCAACCCTTCCACGCGGTAGACCTTCCATGGTTGAGACGCAAAGGTCGGCATAAAGGGTCTGAGCCAAACTTCTGGGTATGGGAGTTGCTGTCATTTGCAGGACATTGGCTTCTTGACCAGCCAGACCTTTTTCTAATAAGTTCTGTCTTTGGCCAACACCAAAGCGGTGTTGCTCATCTATAACGATATAGCCGAGTGATTTAAAATCTACTCCCTCTTGAATTAAAGCATGGGTACCGATAATCAATCGGATGCGTCCTGTTTTTAGACCTTGTAAAACAGCTTTTTTTTCTGAAACTTGCCTCTCAGAAGTTAATATTTCTGCATGAAAACCACTCTTTTCAAAATATTGATTAAAAGATTGATAATGCTGCTGAGCTAATATTTCTGTTGGAACCATCAAGGCTGTTTGATAACCTGCTTGCACACTAGCAATCATGGTCAAGAAGGCAACTAAGGTCTTACCGCTACCTACATCTCCTTGCAATAAACGGTTCATTGGATAAGGTGATAAAAGATCGCGGCAAATTTCATTAACCGCCTTTTTTTGTGAATCCGTTAATTCAAAAGGGATGCTTTGGATAATTTGTCGTAATTCTTCAACTTGATAGTGGATTTGAATACCCTTAGTTTTTAAGCGGTTAAATTTGGCGCTTTGTAAGCGCCATTGGTAAAGAAAGAACTCCTGGAAGATGATCTTTCGCTGGGCCTGTCTTTTCGCATTATCTTGCTTAGGAAAATGCATGGCCCAAAGTGCTTCCTTCAGATTTATTAAGTTAAATTGTTGATTTAAATAAGTCGGAATGATTTCTTCAATACTTTCTTGATAATCAACAAAGGCTTGCTTGATGGCTTTGACAATCTGGCCCTGACTCAGTCCCTTGCTAGTATGGTAAATGGGTGCATAGTCCTCACCTGCTGACGGATTAATTAATTTCATGGCCATTAGCGACTGGTTACTTTCTTGCCATTTACCATAGATAGCTCGCGTTTGACCTAATTCAATTTGTTTCTTTAAGTAGGGCTGGTTAAAAAAAGAGACGGTTATCACTTGATAGCCATCTACAGCCAATTTAAAACTTAAGCGACTTTTCTTTCTACCAAAATAGTTGACCACAGCTGGACTAACAACTTTTCCCATCAAGACAACTTTTTCCTGGTCAAGAATAGTTTCTAACTGGCGTGCTTGGATATCCTCAAAACGAAATGGAAAATGAAACATTAAATCCTTTACTGTTTCAATTCCTAATTGTTTAAATAAAAGACTGGTCTTGGGGCCAACACCTTTGAGCTGATCGATAGGATCTAACCAAGACTTTCCCATCTTCTTCCTCCTCTTTGAGCAAAAAAATAAATCACCACCTAGAAACTAAGTGGTGATCAGCTATTTTCTAACAATCTAATCCACCGTTACAAAATAATTGTAGACTGGTTGGTCTCCTTGAATAAGTTCAAATTCTATCTCAGAGTTAGTTTGTTCAAAATGGTCAGCAACTTCTTGGGCTAATGAATGATCACCCTCTTCGCCAATAATAACCGTTACTAACTCACTTGATTCATCCACCATTCGATTAACCAATTGGATCAGAGTTTCTTTTAAATCAGTGTGGGTTAAGATTATATCGCCATCTAAAATACCCATAAAATCGTTTTCTTTAATGGATAGGCCATTAATTTCTGTATCTCGAATAGCATGAGTAATTTGTCCAGAAGCAACGCTTAGCGCATACTCTTCCATAGCTAGTCTGTTCTCTTCAATGGCAACTGAAGGATCATACATCAACATGGCTGAGATTCCTTGGGTGATTGACTTTGTGCCCACAACTACCGTTGGTACTTCACTGACTTCAGCCGCTTGTTGAGCCGCCATAATAATATTCTTATTATTCGGTAACAAGATAATATTTTTGGCGTTAACTCGCTCGATTGCTTTAATGAAGTCTTCGGTAGAAGGATTCATTGTCTGACCTCCAGAAAGGACTTCCTTTACTCCAATAGAATGGAAGAGCTCTGTCAAGCCTTTACCTGAAGCTACAGCAATCACTGCGTAATCTTCTTGAGTTTGAGGGACAGCTTGTTGACGCAGCGTAGTCTCTTTGTCTTCTAAGTCTCTAACTTGCTCACGCATATTATCGACTTTAATTTTAATTAACTCACCAAATTCTTGACCCAATTGCATAATCTCGCCTGGATCTTCCGTATGGATGTGAACCTTAACAATTTCATCATCAGCAACAACCAGCAAAGAATCACCTTTTTTATCAAGCGTTTGTCTAAACTCTTCATAATCAAAAGCTTTCTTAACAGTCTGTCCTTGTCCAATTCTTACCATAATTTCGGTACAGAAACCATAGGTAATCTCATCCATAGACATTGGGTGTTCATTCATTTCTTCGAAGATTGCGTGGGCATGGTCATTAGATTGGTCTTCAACTTCATCGATAATGACTTCCCCTGAAAGATTGGCAAGGAAGCCTTCATAGATACATAAAAGCCCCTTACCACCCGAATCGACTACACCCACCTGTTTTAAAACTGGTAGTAATTCAGGTGTTCGATCCAATGATTCTTTTGCCTCTGCTACGATCGTGCGCATCACTTGTATGATGTCTTCTGTTTGCTTAGCTTCTTGTTCACCTTTTACAGCAGATTCTCTAGCAACAGTTAAAATGGTTCCTTCAACTGGCTTCATCACTGCCTTATAAGCTGATTCCACACCACCAATAAAAGCCTTAGCAAAGTCTTTGGCATTTAATTCTTCACAATCTTTAATTGCCATTGAGAAGCCACGGAAAACTTGTGACAAGATAACGCCTGAATTTCCTCGAGCCCCCATTAACAGTCCTTTGGCCACGGCATTTGCTAATTCTCCAACATGATGACTAGTAGAATTACGCATATTCTCAACACCTGATTGGAAAGTCATATTCATATTAGTTCCTGTATCTCCATCAGGCACGGGAAAGACATTTAACGAATTCACTAAGTCAACATTTTCAGCCAGGCGCTCGGCACCTGCTATAAACATCTGTTTAAAGTCAGATGCTTTGATTGTTTTCAGTTCCACACTTTACCTCCTAAACGATCCTAGTCGATAGTCACACCCTGGACATGGACATGAACAAAGTCCAATTCAAAGCCCAAGAGTTGCTCGACATTGTATTTAACAGCTTGTTGAATATTTTGACAAATCACAGAGATTTTTGTCCCGTAAGAAACGACAATATAGACATCTACTGAAATATTGTCTCCTTCTTGAGAAATTAAAACACCACGTGAATAGTTTTCTTTCTTAAGAATGTCTGTTAAATTATCACGGAAGAAATGTTTACTTACCATTCCTACAACACCGTAGTTGTCAGTAACTGCTGCACCGACAATGGTTGCAATCACTTCATTTTCTAAGGATATCTCTCCATTTGGAGTTTGGATATTAATAGCCATAAAGTACCTCCTTTTTGTTGTCCACCATAGTTTAGCATAAATTTTTTAGCTTAGCACCTATTTTAATAGTTTTAGTAACGAGATATTTAAGATTAGTAGTTAATTTCATCATAATTCACTTGCTTCAAAAGTCAAATTATGGTAAATTAATTTGGTATGAAATGTAACTTTTAAATTGTTACAAGGAAAAGGAGGCAGAACCATGGCTAAAGAATGTTATTTCACAGGGCGTAAAGCTGTATCTGGTAACAATCGCTCTCATGCAATGAATAAATCAAAACGTCGTTTTGGCGCTAACTTACAAAAAGTACGTGTTATGATCGATGGCAAACCTCAAAAAGTTTGGGTTTCAGCGCGAGCATTAAAATCAGGTAAAGTTGAACGTGCTTAATCAATACATTAAAACCTCCTAGCCAATCATCATCAAGATGAAGCGCTAGGAGGCTTTTTTGTTTTGTTTAATCTTTTTCTTTTAGCATAAATTGATTGCCCTCTTCATCCACCAAATTAGATTCTTCATTTAGTTCAAAGCTGAAAAGTTCTTTATCCGCAAAAGAAATGGTTAGTTTTTGATCTTTTATTCTGTAGGTTGGATTATGTACGATAATTTCAACTGCCATAGGAACTTCATCAGAAAAGCGCAGGTTAATATATTGTTGATTTTTTAAAGATTCTGCTGCTTCATCTGTTTTTACCATCATTAAACGCCCATCCTGATTAATGCTCTCGGTATATAATTGTAGTAATGCGTCCGAATAATCACCTTCCAAAGCCGCTTGTCCAAAGTAAGACCGGCCTAAAATTACTTTCAATAAGTCTTCTTCTATTTCGAACCCCATAATATTTGAGTTTTCTTCAGTCAAATAGCGTCCCTCAAAATCAACTATCTCCTCTTGAGCGGATATAGCTGGCGGTAGCATGAGTATCATAATCATTATTAAAGCAAAAAGCTTTTTCATCCCATCAACTTCCTTTCCTAATAAAAACTTGATTAAATAAACTTCGAATATCATTTATTAAGCAAATTTTAACACAATAATGAAAGTGCTTCAATTTTATATCCCTATCTTCTATTTTTAAACCCAACCCTTTATTTTCCTTTTTCCCAAATAACCATCAAGAGACCTTCAGTAAAAGAAAGATTTATTTTATGCTGATCGACATACTCATTAGACACCAAGGCTCGAGGAAAAGCATAATCTGTTAGACCTAGTTCATATTTGGCCTGCTTAATCTGCAGCTGCTTAACAGCCGTCATTGAAATAATGGATAAGTAGCGGCAATTGTTCAAGTCTTCTAGAAAGTAATTGCCTGGTTTAAAAAATCGCACCACTTGATCTTTTTCAATAAAGCTTAAACGGGGGATAATTGCAAAATAGCGTTCTTGAAAGACGAGCCAAAGGTTAGCAATTAAATGATCTAAACGTCCCTCTCCATTACCTATTGCGCCATATACTTCCACCGGACATCGACTGTCTTGTTTAAGAGCGAATTCAAGGCCCAACTCCATATCGGTATCATCTTTGGCAGCTGGATATTTTAAAACTGCTTGACTAGCCGCTTCAATCTTACTAAATTGGGTGGGAGTGACCGAGTCAAAGTCTCCAATTGCAACGTTCAATCGGTAGCCTGCCTTCACCAATTGGAGGGCCCCTTCGTCAACTCCAATGAGATAAGTCTGATCTGTCACCTCAGACAAATGGCTGAGGGCTGGATTAGGAGCCCCAGCACAGATAATAATCTTATCCACCATACTAATTGGCCTTAGGGTCTTAAGGAAGCGATAGCTGCAGCCAGATCCATTTGCTTAAAGATGTAGGAGCCAGCTACTAAAACATCTGCACCAGCTGCTATACAACTTTTAGCTGTTTGATCATTGACCCCACCGTCTACTTCAATCTCATAGTGATAATGATCATTTTCTTGACGTAGTTTGGCTAGTTTTTCTACCTTCTTCATGGTTGATTCAATAAAAGCCTGACCACCAAAGCCTGGATTAACAGTCATCACCAAGACTAAATCCGCTAATTCCAATAAAGGATAAACCGCTTCGACTGGAGTTCCTGGATTAATAGCCACTCCCGCTTTTTTTCCTAAGGCTTTTATCTTTTGTAAGGCTGAATGAATATGTTGGGTCGCTTCCACATGTACGGTGATAATATCCGCTCCCGCATCAGCAACCATTTCCAAATACCGCTCCGGTTGATCCACCATCATGTGACAATCAAAAACCATATGGCTATGAGATCTTAATCTTTTAAAAATCATGGGACCAAATGAAATATTCGGTACGAAGCTGCCATCCATAATATCAATATGTAGATAATCTGCTCCACCCTTTTCGATGGTCTGGATATCTTCTAACAAGTGATTAAAATCAGCGCTCAACATTGAAGGTGCAATTTTCATGACTATTCTCCTTTAATAATAATTTTTTTTGTTTTCAATTTTTTCTAAAATCTGCAAATAATTTTGATAACGGCTGTTACTTATTATGCCACTTGCCACCAACTCTTTCACATGGCAATTAGGTTCGTTCTTATGGATACAAGATCTAAACCGACACTTTGCACCTGCTTGGTGAATTTCTGGGAAACAAGCGGCCAGTTCTTCTTTTTCTAAATGGTCGAAATCAATAGCTGAAAAACCGGGTGTATCGGCTAAGAGTCCTTGACCAAAACGATAAAGAGTAACTTCTCGAGTGGTATGCTTACCGCGGTTTAAATGGCTGGATATCTGGTTGGTCTTAATTTCAGCTTGAGGTAGCAGTTTGTTTAAAAGGGTCGATTTTCCCACTCCCGATTGACCGGTCATTACATATATTCCTTGTTGGAAAATGGTTTGAATAGCTTGCATCTTTTCATTGGATTGGTCAAAGAGAAAAACATCATAACCAATTACTTCATAGATTGCTCTGATTTCTGCTACTAAGTCATTGGCTGCATCCCGTCCCTGATGCTCGATTAAAAGGTCATATTTACTCAAGATAATAATGGGTTGGATGCGATGAGACTCCATCGAAACAAGGAAATAATCTAATAAATTATAGGAAAACTCAGGTTCAACTAAGGACATGACAATGAGAGCATAGTCGACATTAGCAACAGCCGGTCGAATCAAAAAGTTATCTCGTTCGAAGATCTCTTCTAATCTGCCCACTTGACTTTCATCTTGTTGATCCATGACAAATCGTACGCGATCTCCCACTAAGGGATTGGTCTTCAAGTGACGAAAGTTACCTCTTGCTTTTGTTACAAAAGATTCTCCTTGCGACCATACATAATAGAAGCCACTAACTGCTTGATAGATGATCCCTTCATGTGAGGTAATAAGCTGTTTCAAATAATTTCCTCCTTTGGTCAGTATTTATTCAGAAAAAAAGTTAAGAGTCAGTAATGCTGCTCTTAACTCTTCAAATTCTTAATTAGGATAAACGGCTGAGGACTGTGCGACAATTTCGCCGTCTCTTAAGACACGGTACTGTCCGGATCCTCCTTCGGGAATATAGAGGACGATTTGAATTTCACGTGATTCGGTGATTTCAATTTCACGCGCAACTTGAGTGATATTATTACGGTCATCTCCTATAAAAACTTGGATTTTATTCGGTAATGGCTTGCTTTGTTCGTAGTCATTTTCAGCATACTTAGGGACATAATCAAGGTATACCGTTTCTGTGGCAGTCGACACTTCTGCTTTTTCTTCACCTTGAGAAACCGTCACCTTAATGGTGTCTCCTTGAGCAATGGGTGAGCCTGAAAGTGGGTCTTGATCAATGACAATCCCTTCAGGTAGATAATCATGATATTGATAAGCTTCTTCTACATAGAGACCATAAGTGTCTGCAAACTTATAGACCATATCAATTGATAAATTAGTAAAATCTTGCATGGTCGTTTGCTCAGAATAGGATCCGATTACTAAAATAATTGAACTTTCACCAGGAACGACTTCCGTACCCGGTGCAATACTCTGTTCTAAAATTTTACCTGCTTCTGACTGACTAGCTGCTAAATACCTTAAGTCAACTATAAAACCTGCATCAATTAGTTTACGACGGACCGGCTCATAGTTTTGATTGAGGTAATCACCGATTTTGACTCTCGGCTTGCCGTCAGAGAAGGTTAAATTAACTTTAGAACCACGATTTATGCGGTCCCCTGATTGGGGATCACTTTCAATAATTTGGCCACGCGGAATAAGATCATCCCAAACAACTGTACTTTCGCCTAGCATTAAATCATTCTCTTCTAGTAATTCAATGGCTTGTTTTTGGTCTAGGCCAGCCAATTCAGGAACGATTACACTGGCAACGAATAAGCGATAGGCGAAAAAGACAGCTAAAGATAGTAAGGACAATATCGTAGCAAAGAAGAGAATTTTAAAAATCTTGGACCCTAAATGGCTAGTTTTTTTATCTGGTAAATCAAAAGTTGGAAACTCCTCTTCATTTAAAGGCTCAGGCCCTTCGATTGTTTCCGTCAACACACGATCAGCGGCTGGAATGGGCTGAATGGATTTAAATTGTTCTGATTCATCCAACTGACTGCTAGGAATAAAGGGTTTTTCATCAATACGTCCGACACTAAGAGAAGAAGATAAGTCGTTAAACATCTCTTGAGCCGTACGATAACGATCCTTCGCTTGCTTAGCCGTCGCTTTTAAGACGACATTCTCTAAGCTTTGAGGAACATATTCTAAGCGCTCTCGAATAGTTGGAAAGGGTTCTTGAAAATGTTTAAGTGCAATCGAAACTGCGGATTCACCATCATGTGGGACAGAACCCGTGATTAGCTCATATAAAACTACACCCATGGCATAAATATCTGATTTAGTGGTTGCACTATTGCCCTTGGCTTGCTCGGGCGATAGGTAATGAACTGAGCCTAACAAGGTATTGGTTTGAGTAATCGAAGTATCTGATAAAGCCACAGCAATACCAAAGTCCGTAATCTTAACCACATTATTTGCAGTAATTAAAATGTTTTGTGGTTTTATATCGCGGTGAATAATACGATTTTTGTGGGCCACATCGATAGCCGCTACAATTTGTCCCATAATGGAAACAACTAGTTCTAGCGGGACAGGTGCATTCTTTTTGATAAAAGTTTTAAGGTCTTGACCTTTTACATATTCCATCACAATATATTGCTGTTTTTCATGTTCATCGACATCATAAACTTCTACAATATTGGGATGTAGCAGTTGACTGGCTGAAATGGCTTCTCTTTGGAAACGACGAATCGCATCTTGATTATCCTGGAAGTCATAACGTAACACCTTCACAGCTACGTCTCGATCCAAAATTAAATCATGAGCTAAGAAGACATTTGCCATGCCGCCTTGACCAATGACAGAAGTTAGGACATAACGATCGGATAGTTTATCCCCTATTTCCATGAATAATGTCACCTCCTTCGTCCTCCAAATTAAAATCGCTGGCTAGAATAATAGTAATATTATCGAGACCCCCAGCATTATTAGCCGCTGCGACTAGTTCATCACCTAAGCGGTCTAAATCTGTTTGATTATTAATTATTTGTTCAATTTCTTCATTTTTAAGCATGCCGTTTAAACCATCCGAGCAAAGCAAGAGAAGTTCCACTTTATCAAGAGAAATCTCTGAAAAAGCTGGTTCTAAAACCATTGGTGTTCCAATGGATTGGGTGACCACATTACGACGTGGGTGATCAATACTCTCTTCTACTGTTATTTCACCTGTACGAATTAACTCATTGACTAAAGAATGGTCTTCGGTTAATTGCTTTAATTGGCCCGCTCCGTATGCATAAGCCCGCGAATCACCGACATGACAAATAAGAATGGTCTGCTCGACAATTGTTGCAAGTACAATTGTCGTTCCCATTCCTTCATAATCTGGATTAAGGTCTGCTTGATTCAAAATGAAAGTATTCACTTGATTGGTCATTTGGGTCATCCAAGCATGCGCTTGGGTGATGGTCATAGGGTAATCAATTGTTTCGAATGCCCGACCAACAAACTCTGTCGTTTGTTGACTAGCAATATCTCCTGCCAAGTTGCCTCCCACGCCATCACATAGAATAAAAAGGATTTGTTGGTTTTGAGAATAAAAATAATCCGCATAATCTTGGTTAGAACTTCTCTTTCTCCCTATGTTTGAATGTATAGTGATTTTCATAACTCACCTCAATCTATTTTTTTAAGAAAACGACTGATAAAAAAGCCATCTGTTCCATGCTGTTGGGGCCAAATGCGAAGAAAGCCTTGGGAAGTTATTACATTATCTGTTAAAACTTCTTCAGCTAGGATGGACTCCACTTGCCACTCACTATTTTCCTTTAAGATTTCTTCAATTAATTGTTCATTTTCCTCATAAGTCAGGGTGCAAGTAGAATAGACTAAGCGACCACCTGGCTTGAGCAAAGAAAGCATATGATTAAATAATTGCTTTTGTAATTTAACCAGTTCTTGAATAGCGACAGGCGACTTCTGATATTTGATTTCAGGTTTACGACGCATCAAACCGATACCCGAACAGGGTGCATCTAAGTATATCACATCAAAAGCAGTTTGAGAAAGTGGTTGGAAGTCCAAGGCATCGGTTACTATTGAATCTATCTTATGACTTAAGCCTAACCGCTCGGCATGATCTTTTAAGATACTTAACTTATGCTTAGAAATATCTAAAGCTGTTAAGTGTCCGTCAGTTAGAAGTGAAGCAATATGGCTAGCTTTTCCTCCTGGAGCTGCACATGCATCCAAAACATTTTCAGAACCTGTCAATTTACCTAAAGGTGCAACCAGCATGGATGATTCATCCTGAATGGTAAACAAACCTTCCTGATAAGCTTGACTATTAAAGACATCCCCTGCTGTGATTCGAAAACCAAAAGGAGAAACTTGACTGCTAGTAACCGCCAACCCTTGCTCTTTTAATTGGTCCATGATATGTGATCGTTTGGCTGTTGGACCATTGATTCTAGCACTCAAATTAGGAACTTGATTCAAACTAGAAAGAAATGCTTTGAGCTGATGTTCTGGTAAGTGCTGGTCAAAGTATTTGACCAACCAAAGCGGAACGGAATGCTCAATCGATAGTCTCTCCAAGGGTTCTGTGATTACCGTCAATGACTGAAGCTCTTGGCGGAAAAAGTTACGTAAAATAGCATTAACTAATTTTCCAATGCCTTGGTGGCCGTTTACTTTGGCTATCTCGACTGCTTCATTTACAATAGCGTGCTGAGGCACGCGGTCTAAATAAACAGCTTGATAGATAGATAATCGCAATAGGCTGCGTACCCAATCTTCTATTTTACCTTTTACTAAATCCTGTAAATAGAAATCCAAGGTCAAGCGACGTTGGACACTACCGTAAACCACCTTAACCACTAAATTTTTATCTTGACTGCTTCGATTACTTGAAGCCAGATAATTATCTATCACGATATTAGAATATTGGTCTTGGTTATCAATTTGATCTAACAATCTCAGCATGTCCCAGCGGAGATTGTTTTTCAATTTTGTTTGGCTTCTTTGTTTAATTTTCATTATTTATTAGTCCTTTTCACTGTCGAATATCTTACCAATTAAACTTTCTGCCGGTGTCCCTTTTAAGTATTCTTTAACCATCATCCTTTTTTTTCCAGCGGGCTGGTATTCACTAACTGCTAAGTAGGAATCTTGACCACATCGAACATAGAAGTGTTCTTCATCAGCAGCAACAATTTGGCCCGGAATTTCTTCTGTTAATATTCTTTCAATATTATCATCCAGTTCTTTTAAGGGTTGAGCTTGCCAGATTTTTACTCTTTGACCATCTAGTAGGGTATAGGTTGTTGGAAAAGGTCTAAAGGCGCGTATATGACGGTCAATGACACGCGCACTTTGCAACCAATTTAACTGCTCTTCATGCTTTTTGATGGTTGGAGAATATAGTACTTGGCTATATTCTTGTGGAGTCGCTTCATACTCCCCATTAAAAAATTTCGGCAAGAAATTCAATAATAATTCTTTACCAACGACAGCCAGTTTTTCAAACAGTATGCCCACATCATCCTTCTCAGAAATCGGTAAAACTGTTTGAATGAGAATATCCCCAGCATCCATTTCTTCAGTCATTTTCATAATTGTTACACCCGTCTCTTCTTCACCCCGCCAAATTGCATAATGAATTGGAGCCCCTCCACGATATTTAGGTAAGAGTGAAGCATGAACATTAATAGACCCTTGACTGGGTGCTTCTAATAAAGCAAGTGGTATTTTCTGTCCGTATGCAGCCGTTATGATTAAATCGGCTTCTGTATTCAATAGAGTCTGATAGTCCTTTGAATCGGCTAACTTTTCCGGTTGAAAGACTGGAATATTAGCTTCTAAAGCTGTTTTTTTAACTGGAGGTAGTGTTAGAATACGTTTTCGACCAACTGGACGATCTGGTTGAGTCACTACTGCAATCACTTCATACTCTACTTGTTGAATTAATCCTTTCAGAATGGTTGCCGCAAAAGGAGGGGTTCCCATAAAAATTATTTTTTTCATTCAATAACCTCTTTCTAAATAAAATACTGGGGTTCATGGTCTATTTGAACAAAGACTCCCTTGGCCTGGCTTTCTTGACTAGCAAGAAGAATAGTTTGTAGCTGATCTTTAACTAAGTCTACTTCTTTATATTTTAAGAGCAAATGGAATTGATAATAATTATTGATTCTTTCAATTCCTCCTGTTGAGGGACCTAATATCATTAATTGGGTATTCACTTTGTCCATCAATTGATCCTTGAGTTGATAGATCATTTTTTGAGCCTTGCCTCGGTTTTTAGAAGACACCTTAATTAACGTTGTATAAAAATAAGGAGGATAATGGCTCATATGGCGTCTTCGCATTTCGTAATAAAAAAAATTGTCATAATCATGTTTTTTTGCTAGCTGAATCACATAATGGTTAGGATTATAGGTTTGAATGACCACTTCGCCTTTTAGCTTGCCTCGCCCTGTTCTTCCGGCTACTTGAGTCAGCAACTGAAAGGTTTTTTCAGCAGCTCTAAAGTCTGGTAAGTTCAAACCAGTGTCTGCATTAATAACACCAACCAGGGTTACCTGTTCATAGTCGAGACCTTTAGCAATCATCTGTGTTCCTAAAAGGATTGAACCTGCTTGACTGGCAAATGCTTTTAATAATTTTTTGTGAGCGCCCTTGCGTCGAGTGGTGTCATTATCCATACGGATAATGGGTGTTTGAGGAAAGCGTTGCTTTAAACTTTCGGCTACTTTTTGAGTGCCAATGCCTTGTTTTCTCAAATGCTTAGAACCACACTGAGGACAATTGGTTGGCAGTCCTACTTGGTAATCACAATAATGACATTTAAGCTTTTCTCCAGTCTTATGGTAAGTTAAAGAGATGTCACAATGTGGGCATTGAATGACATGACCACATTCACGGCATAAGACATAAGAGGCATAGCCTCTGCGATTTAAAAGCAAAACAACCTGTTCTTTAGACGCTAATTTTTCGGCAATTTTATCTTCTAAAAGTTGAGAAAGTTCCAGTGTTTCTTGATCCAATAAATGCTGAGTCATATCCACTATGGTTACGGGTGGTAAGGGTTGTTGATTAACACGTTGGTCCATTCTTAATAATTGATATTTACCAACTTCAGCCCGAGCACGTGATTCTAAAGAAGGTGTGGCTGAACCTAAAACTAAGGGACACTGATGGTATTTTGATCGCCATTTAGCAACTTCTCTTGCATGATAACGTGGATTGTCTCCTTGTTTATAGGTCGTTTCATGTTCTTCATCAATAATAATGATGCCGATATTTTTTAACGGAGCAAAAATAGAAGAACGCGCTCCGACGACCACTTTCGCTTCTTGCCGAATGATTCTGCGCCATTCATCATATTTTTCGGTCAATGATAAAGCTGAATGCAAAACGGCAACGCCTTTGCCAAAGCGACCAATCACCTGGTCTACCATTTGTGGTGTTAAGGCAATCTCTGGCACTAATAGAATCGCTGATTTACCAGCTTTAAGGGCTTCAGCTATTAATTGTAAATAGACTTCGGTTTTACCTGATCCGGTGACTCCTTGCAATAAAAAGGTTTGGGCTTCTTCAGCTGTCATGTGATTTTTTATAGTCTCAAATGCTGTTTGTTGCTGTGCTAATAAGGCTTTGGCTGAGGAAGGAGGTGCTTGATCTACTTGATAAGCAGGCCGATAAACTTCCCTTTCTTCCAGCGTCAACCACCCCTTTTTAATCATGGTATTAAGGGTGGCCTTAGAAACTTGAGCCAGCTTTGCTAATTGATCGAACTCTATGGCTTGAGTCCATTGATGGTCGATGAGGACTGATAAAACTTGACCTTGTTTATGACTGCGTTTATCTAAATGATCGAGTAAGTCTTGGTATTCTGCCTGTGAACGATTAGGCAAGATATACTTAAGGGTCTTATGCGTTTTTTTATCAATTAACTGATAAGATAATTGAATAATTTCTTCATCTAATAATGAACGAATTTGACTAGCTGTCAACCTTTCTTCCAACCATTGGCGCGTGACACCAAGCTGATTTAACTTTGCAGGTGAACAATCGAGCACTTCAGCTAATTTTTCAGACTGTTTAACTGTAACAACCGTTTGATACTTGACTCGTAAAATACTTGGCAACATGGCTTGTAGGACTGAAATCCTAAAAGCATAAAGTTGGTCGGCAAGCACTTGAGAAAGTTCAACTAGTTCCTGACTCAAAAAAGATTCGTAATCAATCAAGCGTCTAATCGCCTTTAATTCCCCTTGATAGTCACTATTATCTTTTAAATGAACAACAAAAGCCATTAGGTTACGATATCCAAAAGGAACTTCCACTCGCATACCAACCTTTATTAAAGCTTGCATTTCAGCACTTACTTTGTAATCAAAGCTATGATTGACTTGTGCAGTAGGTATATCAATGATAACTTCAGCGATCATTCGCTCACCTCCTATTAAAAAGCTACTATGAAATCATTAAAAATGATCTGCATAGTAGCCTTCTTATTCGCCCTCTTATTTTTTAATGGATAATACGCCCGCAACAACTTCTTCTAAAGCCTTGCCTACAGGTTTATCTGATTGATAGTCTTGTAATTGCATAATTTTATAATCTTCCATTTCTTTAGCGCGTTTACTTGCCAAAGTTATTAAAGAATACTTAGATGGTTCTTTTTTCAATAATTCGTCAATTGATGGATATAGCATCATGATTGCTTAGCCTCCTCTTCAAAATATGCATTAATATCTGCCTGGATCGAATGCATGACTCTTTCAACCCTTAGATGTTCACTTTTAATTATAGCATTAATTTCATCGACCGCCTCAGAAATTTCATCATTAACTACCACGTAATCATAGTGACGCATTAATTCAATTTCCTCTTTAGCTTTATTCATACGGCGAGCGATTACTTCTTGGGAATCCGTTCCACGATCGGTTAGACGGGACTCCAACTCATTCAGACTTGGAGGCGCTAAGAAAATGAAAATTCCCTCAGGAATCTTCTCTCTCACCTTACGGGCACCTTGAACTTCAATTTCAAGAAATACATCGCGTCCTTGCGCTAAATTTTCTTCAATAGATGCTAGCGGCGTCCCGTAGTAATTTCCAACATATTCCGCGTACTCTAACAAGGCTTCTTGGGAAATTAAGTCCTCAAATGATTCTCTACTCATAAAGAAGTAGTCTACCCCTTCTAATTCACCTGGTCGACGCTCTCGAGTAGTTGCTGAAACAGAATAAACATAGTCACAATTTGAATCTTCAAAAATCGCGCTGCGAACTGTTCCTTTTCCGACACCCGAAGGGCCTGATAAAACGATTAATAATCCCCTTTGTTTTAACATGACTTCCCTCCATTACTTCATGTTCTATATAGTACCACAATTCACTCTCTACATAAAGATAAGCTGAAAAATAAATAAAATACAGCCATTATGAAATGCGAAAATTTGTTCGTAAAAAGGTTGACAAAAAGAACCTTTGTTCGTATAATATAATTACAAACAAACGTTCGATATTAAAGGAGAGGTTTTTATGGAATTACCCATCAAAAGACAAACTAACTGGCTTGGCCGTGTAAGCCAATCCCTTTTTCAACCTTTCTTTCAACCCACTCCACTTATCAAAGAATCTATTGAAATGATGCCCCTTGCACAAGTTGAAAGAATCCTTCATCAAGCTTATATCAAGCAAGTTCCTTTAAACATACTCATTGAATATTATTTACCCGATCAAACAATGGATATGACCGAAATGGAAGCATATGTACTGGCTCCAATTGGTTCACAAAACAACGTTAGCCTGCAAGTAGGAGCCAATCACTTCCTTTTAAATTTGAATCAAATTATTAATGTGACTGCCATCACAGAAACTTTAATTGCTTAAGTCCATTAATCGATTAAAGATTTGATTAAAACAGCATCCTCCCCGCTGTTTTTTAAAAGCCCTCATCATTAAGATGGGGGCTTTAATTAATTTTGTTAATCATTTAATAAACTAGAAGTTTCTTTGCGTGAAAGATATTTACTGCGTTTGGGAATAATTGTTTGTGGCATAAATCGCGCAAGCAGCACTAGGACACTTGCTGATAGCAGCCAGGATAATAAAAGACCTAGCCAATGGTTAAGATTATTGAACTCAAATAAGACTTCTTCACCCAAGGCAAATGGCACAATCAGTTGGCGAATAGCAATAAATAATATTAAAGCTAAAAGACTGCCAGTGAAGATATTCAAATAAGTAGAAGAGTAACGTTTATTGTTCAAGGTCTTTTGTGTATATTTCGCAAATAAACCGGTTACTCCTACTGCTAAGATGGGAGCAATCCATTGAACGATTAAGACTAACCCATCATCTAATCCCCCGTTAAGCACTCCTTGGATAATTCCTACCAAAAGTCCGCTAATAATAGCTGATGGGGCGCCATGGCGCAATGCCAACCACATTAAAGGAATTAAGGCAATAATTAGCTCAAGCCCAAAAAAATTAATGGCTGCTTCATCAGACACAAAAAACAAGATTAGGGATAGGACAAGAGCAATCACCATGTCCCAAAATTGTCTAATACTGCGTTTATTCATAATTATTTATCACCTTTTTTTACTTGATAATTTGAAGCTTCCATAATAATCGGTAGGATAACCGGACGACGTTTAGTCTCCTTATATAGATACTTACCAATTTTTTCACGCAGATCGCCCTTAAGATTATTCCAATCAAAATCATCTGAAACAATGTGTTTTTCTAAAACATCTAGCGTAATATCTGAACAAGCTTCAATTAAATCAATGGAAGTTTTCATAAAGACGAAACCACGCGAGGTAATTTGTGGGCCAACTAGAATTTTCTTCAAACGACGTGAAATAGTCGCGACTACAACGAAAATTCCGTCTTCACTTAAAATACGACGGTCTCTTAAAACCACATTCCCAATATCGCCTACGCCACTTCCATCGACTAAGACATCCCCTGCTGTCACCTGACCTGCTTGGATAACTTTTCCGTTTTCAAAGCTTAATACATCTCCAATAGATGGGATAATAATTTGATCTTCAGACATTCCCACTTGCAAGGCTAGATCACCGTGGGCTCTTAACATACGGTATTCCCCACTGACTGGAAGTAAAAAGTCCGGTTGAATAAAGTTTAACATTAATTTTAAATCATTGGGTGTAGCATGACCCGATGTCTTAAAGTGGTCTGTCACACTCATAACCCGAGCACCGGCTCTATAAATCATATCTTTGGTACGAGTCACACTCTTTTCCATTGAAACAGATGGAGTGGTTGCAATATAAACCGTATCATCTTCCTTTATGGTGACTGTTTTATGCTTACCTTGAGCCATGGCTTGGATAGTTTGAATCGGTTCGCCCACATCGCCAGTAGCCAGAATAACAATTTGATCCTCTTGATATTTATCGATATTTTTAAAATTACCAAAGACATCACGACTTGGAATAGAAATTTTATCTAACTTTAAAGCGACATCGACAATTTCGTAAAGGTCTTTGGTTGGGAAGAAAATGGTTCGTCTTGAATGGTGAGCTGCTTCTAAGACTTGCTGAATACGCATAATGTTCGAGCCAATCGTCCCTACTATCACTCTTCCTCGCGCATTGCGGAAGACTTCTGTTATTTCTTCTGTAATAACACGATCATTCACATTTTCCACTGGTGATTCTGCCTCAGCAGAGTCACTCAATAAGGCAAGAACCTTTTTCTTACCTAAGTCTGTCAACCGACCAAAATCAGTGCGGTAAGCTTGAGAAGCTGAAGGGTCAAAGCGGAAATCGCCTGTGAAGACAATCGCCCCATCTTTAGTATCTATCACAATTCCGACTGAATCTGGAATGGTGTGAGTGGTAGGGAAGAAAGAAACATTGACATCACCAAATTCAATTTCAGTTTCTGAATCAATCACATGGAAATTTTCAAGGCGGTCATCGTGTCCTTGTCTACGAGCAGAAATAGAAGCCAATTCAATCGTTAACTGGGTTCCAAAAACCGGGGCATCAATCTTATCTAATAAATAAGGTAAGGCACCTACTGCATCGGCATGCCCATGTGACAAGAAAATCCCCACTACACGCTCAGCATTTTCTTCTAAATAGGTGAAGTCTGGAATCACCATATCAATTCCTAATAAATCATCTTGTGGATACAATAGCCCACAATCTAGCACAAATATGGCTTGATCGACTTCGACCAAATACATATTCTTGCCTTCTTCGCGAACACCACCTAAGGGAATAACTTTAATCTCACTCATAATACACCTCTATTATTATTTTTTCATATTTTATTAAACGCTTAGCAGCTTGATCTCCGTTAAGGGGTCAAATTCTGGCTTATCTCAGTTATTATAACATAGACCACCTTAAATTAAAATTTGAGCCTCTTTCCACCTCAACGACTACTGATTAAAGACTAATGAATTAGAATAAGCCCCCTTCATTTATAGGAGGGGGCTAAGACTTATTAAATTTATCGTTAATAATTATTCTGGCTTTTGCATTAACACTTTACGTGATAAATCAATCCGACCTTTTTCATCGATACTGGTTACTTTGACTGTTACAGTATCCCCAATATCAAAGACATCTTCGACCTTTTCAATGCGACGATGATCAATTTGAGAGATGTGAAGCAAACCTGATTTACCAGGTAGGACTTCCACAAAGCAACCATACTTCTCAATTCTAATAACTTTACCTTCGTATATTTTATTGACTTCCACATCTTCAACTAAGCTAAGCACAATCTCTTTTGCCTTTTTAATCATAGCTAAATCTGAAGAAGCAATGCTAACTTGTCCTTCTTGAGAAATATCCATCTTAACGCCAGTTTGGTCAATAATGGAGTTAATGGTGTCACCACCCTTACCAATAACCACCTTAATTTTTTCAGGATCAATTTGAACCATTTCAATCTTCGGTGCATAAGGACTTAATTCTGGTCGTGGTTGAGCTAATTCACGAGTGATATTATCTAGGATTTCGAGACGGGCTTTTTTAGCTTGGGCTAAAGCTTCTTCTAAAATGGCCTTAGTAATTCCTTTTATCTTAATATCCATTTGTAAGGCCGTAATGCCTTCGGCAGTCCCCGCCACTTTAAAGTCCATATCGCCTAAGTGATCTTCTAAGCCTTGGATATCGGTTAGGACAGTGTAGTTATCGCCGTCCATCACTAAGCCCATAGCAATTCCTGCCACCGGTGCTTTAATCGGAACACCGGCATCCATTAATGCCAGCGTACCGGCACAAATGGATGCTTGTGAAGAAGAACCGTTGGATTCTAATACTTCAGCCACTAAACGAATAACGTATGGAAATTCTTCTTCTGAAGGAATCACTTGGGTTAAAGCTTTCTCACCTAGCGCACCGTGACCAATTTCACGACGACCTGGTGAACCCACTCGTCCGGTTTCTCCTACTGAGAAGTTAGGGAAGTTATAATGATGCATGAAGCGTTTGCCTTCTTCTAATCCAAGACCATCAATAATTTGATGTTCAGATAAAGGAGCCAAGGTAGCTACTGATAAAGCTTGCGTTTGTCCACGGGTGAAGAGTCCTGAACCATGGGTACGTGGTAAAATGCCAGCCAAAGATTCCAAAGGACGAATTTCATCTATTTGACGACCATCTGGACGAATACGGTCATGGGTAATCAACCGACGAACGACTTCTTTTTCTAAGTCCTGCATAGCCGAAGAAACATCTTTCAGTTTCTCTTCTAAATCTTCTGCTTCGGCATACTTTTCACTAAAGAAAACTTCAGCTTCTTCACTCAATTGATTAACCGCTTCATCGCGGGCTTGTTTTTCCTGTGTTTTAACAGCTGTAACCATTTTTTCATTGTATAAGCTCTTGACTTGCTCAGTGATTTCTTGATCGATTTGAACTAATTCAAATTCAAATTTTTCTTTTCCAACTGCTTGGACAATCTCTTTTTGAAAGGCCACTAATTCTTGAATATTAGCGTGTCCAAACAATAAGGCTTCCAGCATATCCTCTTCTGATGCTTCCTTAGCAGAAGATTCTACCATGTTGATCGCGGTCGCAGTCCCTGCTACGGTTAAATCAATCTCAGAAACTTCTTTTTGGTCGGGTGTAGGGTTGATAACAAATTCACCATCGACACGTCCCACATCCACTCCGGCAATCGGTCCATCAAATGGTATATCTGAAATAGCCAATGCTAGCGAAGAACCAAACATAGCTGCCATCTCTGGTGAGCAATCTTGTTGAACTGAAAGGACTGTATTAGTAATTTGAATTTCATTCCGCACGCCTTCAGGAAACATTGGGCGGATTGGACGGTCAATTAAGCGGGCAGTCAGGGTCGCGTTATCAGAAGGTCTACCCTCACGTTTTAAGAAACCACCCGGCACCTTACCAACCGCATACATTTTTTCAATGTAGTGAACCGTTAAGGGGAAGAAATTCATCGGTGAAGGGGATTTGGAAGCGACAGCAGCAGTCAAAACGACTGTATCGCCATAACGTACTAAAACTGCTCCATTGGCTTGTTTAGCCATTTGTCCTACTTCAACAATTAAGGGACGGCCTCCCCAATTTGTTTCAAATACTTGTTTAGTTGTCATAACATAACTCCTTTTAAATTTTTAATCATTCGGAGTAGCACTAAACAAAAATCAACCGTTTAAAGTTTAAACGACTCATTTTTGTATAGTGTGAAACTCCGAACAAATCTACTAGTAATATAACAAAAAGGATGGCTAATTGCCATCCTTTAGTCGCAGGATTAACGACGTAATCCTAATCTTTTAATTAAATCACGGTAACGAGTAACGTCCTTGTTACGTAGGTAAGCAAGAAGGTTACGACGGTGACCAATTTTCTTCATTAATCCACGATAAGAGTGAAAATCTTTCTTATGTGTTTTAATATGGTCGTTTAAATTGTTGATGTCTTCTGTTAAGACAGCAACTTGAACCTCAACAGAACCGGTATCACCTTCGTGACGTGCGTATTCTTTCATGATTTCAGTTTTACGTTCTTGTGTTAATGCCATATTATTCACCTCTTTCTATTTTATTTCCACTAGCTAAGTAAAGCGTTGGTGATGCGCTAAACCGAGCGAGGGCATTGTTCTGAATTTTCATACAGAACAATGATTAATTATAGTTTAAAGCAGTCTCATAATCAAGGGGTTTTCTTAATTAATTGGAAATAGGGCTGAAATTCGTCTGGAGCTTGATCTTCTGCTAATAAGTGAACAGCCAATTCTGATTGAGCGCTTTGTTTAGTGGTCCCTTGGAAGTAGTACCTAAAATCTAGATGATAATGAGCCCCTTCGCCTTTTTGTGGGTTAGCGGGGATGGCAAATAGATTAAGGTCTACTAATTCGGACTGAGTAAGGGAGGTGAATTTTAAACCCGTTTCTTCGTATAGCTCACGCAAGGCTGTTGTTTGAGGGGTCTCCCCTATTTCCACGTGTCCTGCAGGTAATAAAGTTTTATGTAAATAAGGATGATGAATAAAAACTAAAGACTGATCTTGAAAAACCAAGGCTGAAGCTGATAAGTGCAATGGACTTTTGCGGTCCAAGAGATTGCTTGCAGGATATTGATCCATTATTTCTTGGAGCCTTAAAAACTTCTTCTGATTAAAGAAGGGTGAGACTTTAATCAATTCTTGCGCATTATTCAAAAGCTCTGCTGCATTAATTTGTTGCAAACAAATCCCTCACTTTTTTTATCAGATGGAAAGAGCCCACAACCATAATAGGATCGTCTTGGTCTTCCATCAGTTGTTTTAAGCCTGCACGACTATCCGGATAAGAAATCACTGAGCTTCCTTTTTGTTCAAAAAGTTTTGCTAGCTCTTTGGTATCCATCGCTCGATCTGGAAAATCGGGCTGGGTCACATAAAAATCAGCAGTTAATTTTAATAATTCATCTAGAATAGCCGGTACATCTTTGTCTTTGAGAAAACCACACAAAATGCTCAACTTTTGACCAGCATATAATGATTGGATGCTAGAGATTAATTCTTGAATGGCATCTAAATTATGAGCAGCATCTAGGATAATGTCGGGAGTGCTTTGCACTTTTTCAAAACGTCCTACCATTCTTAAGTCTTTAAAAGCTTTTGTCATGTCAGTCTCTATAGGAGAAGGTTGTTCACTTTCCAACCATACTTGATACCATTTAAAGACGGTCTTTAAATTTTCATTTTGGAAAGTCCCTAATAAGGGCAAGTAGAGTTCAAAACTTTTTTGATTTAGTTCCACTTGAAAATAATGTGGACGCTTGTAAACAATCTTTTGGTCAGAGCTATCATGGAAAGAACTTTTTTGCTCCGAGCTTATTTGTTTAAGACGCTCAACCACTCCGTTCTTTTGGTTCGGCGCCACAATGACTTGTTGATTTGAACGGATAATACCAGCTTTAGTCTCTACGATAGCTTGCAAAGAATCCCCCAGTAAATTTAAATGATCCATACCAATTTTAGTAAAGATGGCATATTCAGAGTGGCTAATTGCATTGGTCGCATCAAGGCCCCCACCTACACCACATTCTAAAACTAGATAATCACAGGCTAAATGGGCATAATAAAGGATCCCAATCAAAAAGGTGGTCTCAAATTGTGACAAATCTTTTTGTGGGTCTAAGCCTAACACAATCGCCGCTCGGTGAACTTCCGCCATGATACAGCTAAAATCTGACTGACTAATCATTTGGTCATTGACTTTAATACTTTCACATTCTGAATATAAATGAGGACTGGTAAATAGTCCTGTGCGATATCCATGAGCAAGTAATAAATGAGAAATCATATTAGCAGTTGACCCCTTACCATTAGTTCCCGCAATATGGATGATTTTAACGGTTTGGTCCGGTTGGCCCAATTGTTTCAACATGGCTTTTAAAACACTTAGACGGTCTCCTTCACCATAAAGAATAGTTGGTAAATCATCGGTCAAACTGTTAATCATAAGGCGTTCACCTTAGGTAAAGACTGCAGAAATTCATTCCGCAACTGAACATCTTCATTAAAGGCGCCTAAATAATAATTGGTACGGGTAATGGAGTTGACTTTTTGGACCCCGCGCATTTCCACACACATATGACGGGCATCAACCACCACAGCTACTCCCTTAGCATGGGTAATCTCCATCAAAACCTCAGCGACTTCACGCGTAATATTTTCTTGCACATTTAACTTTCTTGCAGCATAGTTTACCAATCTTGGTATTTTTGACAGGCCAATAATTTGTCCATCTTGTGGAAGATAGCCTACATGAACATTCCCAAAAAAGGGTAACATATGATGTTCACACATAGAATAAAAAGGGATATTATTGACTGCCACCATTTGTTGATTAGGACTGGCATCGGTTGGGAACATTTTTCCTTCCGTAAATTCTTCTAAGCGAGTAGAAGCTGTAATTTCCTTTAGCGACTTGGCAACACGTTTAGGTGTTTCAATGAGCCCCTCACGATCTGGGTCTTCTCCGATTTCGATTAAAAGCTCACGAACTAATTCTTCTATACGATTCAAATTAATTTCTTTCATTTTCTACCACTCTTTCTATTCTTTGGTCTTGTGTCTTTTCTAAATGTTCAATGGCTTGATTAATTTGACAATAAGCATAAAAATTGGTGTCAATAATTTCTTTTAAAGGAATTAACACAAACAAACGGTTCATTATTTCGGGATGCGGTAAAGTTAGCTGAGGGTCTTCACTTTCTAGATGGCCAAAATATAAGATATCCATATCTAAAGTTCTAGGTCCCCAAACGATCAATCGCTTTCTTAGTAACTCGGCTTCTATTTCATGAAGGTAGTCCAATAAGTCATAAGGATCTAAGTCTGTTTCAATGGCGAGAGCTTGATTAATGAAGTCATCTTGCACGACTCCTCCTACTGGAGAAGTCTGATAATAGGCCGAGGCTTTTAAGACTTCAATTTGTGGATGAGTTGCTAACAGCTCTTGCCCCTTTCGCAGATTAGCCATCCGATCTCCTAAGTTAGATCCGACACTCAGATAAACAGTTGCCATCCTCTATCCCTCCAATTCAATTTCGGCAGAATCTAAAATACCATCGATGGGTAATTGTAATTTGCGAACATTGACTTTGACCTGACTAATTAGTTGTGGATTGGATTGTTTTATTAAATCTAAAAGGTCAAAAGCAACTGTTTCAATCAAGTCGACCCGTGTTTTTTTTATATATTCAGCAACTAGATCATAAAAATGCGCATAAGAGACTGTTTCATTTAAATCATCTCGCGTGAGACTGGCCTTCATGGTCACCGTCAGATCAACAGCGATATTTTGACCTAATTTCTTCTCTTCAGGAAAATAGCCAATATGCGAATAAAAACGCATGTTATTTAATTTTATCTTAAACATAACTCCTCCTATTTAAGTGGATAAGCAGCAAAATTTGTATCCTCTAAGCCATCAGATAAGCGCAAGTGGTTACCAATTAACGAAGCAATCCGGTGAGAGCTTCCCACATGAACCCTAAGCATTTCGATACCCATAAAAGCAGCGATAGCGGATAAGGCAGCAGAGCCTTCGTCTCTTTGTTTGAATCCTTCTTCGGTTTCAACATCTACATTAAAGCCAGCTTCTTGCAGGGTGTTTTGAATAAAGCGTTTACGAGAAACCCCTAAGAAGCAGGTAAAGCCTTTTTGGTGAATCCGATTGGCTTGATGGATTAATTGGTAGTTCTCACGTTTAGTTAAACCAAAGCCGATACCTGGGTCAAGTGCGATGCGGTCTTTTTTGATACCCGCTTCAGCCGCATACTTTAAAGACTTATCAAAATACTTATCCATCAATTCAACAGCGTCCATTTTGGCAAAAGCGTCCAATTCTGCTTTGCTAAAGACGCCTTCTGCTCCAAACTGCGGAAAGACCTTGGCGGAAGGATGGTCTGGACGGACAATTACTGGATTAGCCATCACAATGACACCAGCTTGAGTTGGTGCAATCACTGAGGCCATGCGCGGGTCACCTAAAAGTCCAGTAATATCGTTGATAATATCGGCTCCGGCTGCAAGCGCTGCTTGAGCAACCTCAGCTTTCCAAGTATCAACTGAGATTATTACATCAGTTTGCGCTCTTAGGGCCTTGATAACTGGGACGACACGTTGGATTTCTTCTTCTACGGCCACATAAGTCGACCCCGGACGGGTAGATTCTCCTCCGATATCAATCATTTGACAACCTTGCTTAATCAGTTCCATCGCTCGCTTACAAGCCACTTCTAGACCAAACCATTTTCCTCCATCTGAAAAAGAATCTGGGGTCACATTGACGATTCCA
Source organism: Facklamia sp. P13069 (assembly GCF_050409405.1). Lineage (NCBI taxonomy): Bacteria > Bacillati > Bacillota > Bacilli > Lactobacillales > Aerococcaceae > Facklamia > Facklamia sp. P13069. Next base: position 125,105 of record NZ_JBNUPN010000002.1, read on the forward strand.
CAGAGAATGGTCGGGTCGCCATGCTTAATCTCACGATGGTTAAAGCGAAAGACTGGCTGTTTTTTTGGATTTACTTGCATGTTTTACTCTCCCCACTTAGATAGTTTGACTCAAAAAAAGAGCACTCTTCAAAAGAGTGCCCTCCACAAGATGAAAACAGCGGAGGCGATTATCTATCGCGTGAGAATCACTTCGTCTTCTAGCGACATCCCATCTAGAAGCACTTTACGTAAATAACCTACTCTGTTTTTGAATTCCCTTATATTGTAAGGGAATACATTAAAAATTACAATGTTAGATTTTTATTACTTATTTTATCTTGAAATGCGCTTTCAACTCCATCATTAAATCACGCGTCTCGGCTGCTTTTTCAAAATTCATTTCTTTAGCATAAGCTTTCATCAACATGGTTAAACGCTCCAGCTCTTCCTCTCTTTGCATCCGAGATAGTTGTTTGAAATCTAGTAAGACATTTTCTTGACGATCTTCTGCTTCCACATCGTGAGTGATACGAATTAAGTCGCGAATATCTTTTTTGATAGTCGTCGGTGTGATGCCATGCTCTTTATTATAAGCTGTTTGAATTTGGCGTCGTCTTTCTGTCTCATCAATCGCTTTTTGCATAGAATTAGTGATGCGGTCTGCATACATAATTACGCGACCGTTTTGGTTTCGAGCGGCTCGACCAATTGTTTGTACCAAGGCACGTTCTGACCTTAAAAAGCCTTCCTTGTCCGCATCTAAAATCGTCACCAGTGATACCTCAGGGACATCTAGTCCCTCTCTTAATAAGTTAATCCCGATTAAGACATCAAAAACACCTAATCTGAGATCACGGATGATTTCCGTTCGCTCCAAAGTCACAATATCTGAATGCAGATATTTGACCTTAATATCCAATTCCCTTAGATAATCGGTTAAGTCTTCAGACATTTTTTTGGTTAAAGTCGTTACAAAGACACGTTCATTTCTTTCCACTCTTAAACTAATTTCGGAAACTAAATCATCAATTTGTCCCTTAATCGGTCGAACCTCTATAACAGGATCCAAAAGACCTGTTGGACGAATAATTTGTTCGACATATTCATGGTTGGTATGTTCTAATTCATAAGGGCCTGGTGTGGCTGAGATATAAATAATCTGATTAATATGGTCTTCAAACTCATTGAGTTTAAGTGGACGATTATCCACAGCTGAAGGTAGACGAAAGCCGTATTCAACCAACTGATCCTTACGCGCCCGGTCACCATTATACATCCCACGAATCTGCGGCATGGTAATGTGGGATTCGTCAGCAACGATTAGAAAATCATCAGGAAAGAAATCTAATAGCGTATAAGGTGGCTCTCCTGGTGCACGCCCATCCAGATGGCGCGAATAGTTTTCAATGCCTGAACAATAGCCCATTTCCAATAACATTTCAATATCATAGTTAGTTCTTTGCTCTAGTCGCTGAGCTTCTAATAGTTTATTCTCAGAGCGTAAGACTTCTAATCTTTCCTCTAATTCTTGACGAATACTTTCAACTGCTCTTTGCGTTTGTTTTTGATTAGCTACGAAGTGGGTAGCCGGATAAATGGGATAGTGTTCGACATCCTTTTTGATTTCACCTGTTAAAACATCTACTTCACGGATACGGTCGATTTCATCACCGAAAAACTCAATCCGAATGACTTCTTTATCTCTTGAAGCTAAAAAGATTTCTAGGACATCGCCACGGGCTCTAAAGGTTCCACGTTGAAAATCAATATCATTGCGAACAAATTGCATGTCGACTAAACGAGCCATCACTTGGTCACGGGCAATTTCTTGACCTTGACGTAAAGAAAGTACATGCTCACGATACATGTCCGGATCAACCAAACCATAAATACACGACACTGAGGCGACTACTATCACATCGTCTCTTTCTAATAAAGAAGAAGAAGCTGAATGACGCAACTTATCAATTTCGTCATTGACACTGGATTCCTTTTCGATATAGGTATCAGAAGATGGCACATAGGCTTCTGGCTGATAATAATCATAGTAGGAGACAAAATATTCGACCGCATTATCAGGGAAAAATTCTAATAATTCGGAATATAATTGACCGGCTAGTGTTTTATTATGAGCTAGGACCAATGTTGGTTTATTGACTTCTTCAATTACCTTAGCCACTGTATATGTTTTACCCGTACCAGTAGCCCCAAGTAAAATCTGCTCTTTTTTTCCTGCTCTTAAACCAGCCGCTAACTCTTTAATTGCCTGGGGTTGGTCACCAGCTGGTTCATAAGGTGATACCACCCTAAATTTATTACTCTTCAAAAACTCGCCTCCATTTATGCTTTTGCTCTTAATAAATTACACAACTTTTGCTTGTCTCACAAGTTCAATGCTTATTAAATAATCTGACTTATTTTTATTGCAAGTTGACATTGTCTTCTGTATAATATTTCTTGTTGACTAAGTTTTCAGACTTAGACTAGATTTATTGAAAAGAGGTGACCATTCATGGCCAATACAGCATCAGCAAAAAAACGTACACGTCAAACTGAAAAAGTTTCTAGCCGTAAACGCACTCAAGTTTCTGCTTTAAGAACTGCAATGAAAAAAGTTCGCGTAGCAGTTGAAACGGGCGAAGGTGATGTTCAAGCATTATACCAAGCCGCAGTTAAAGCTATTGACTCTGCCGCAACTAAAGGCTTAATTCATCACAACAAAGCAGCACGTGATAAATCTCGTTTAGCTAAATTAATTGCATCTGCTAAATAATAATTGAGCTTCCATTGGGAGCTTTTTTGTTTTACTGATTAATCAGACCAAGCATCCTCGTTAATCCTTGTTTGATTAGGGGCCTAACAACAAGCCGATAAATCTTGTTACAGACCCTAATCGAAAGGTTTTAAGAAGGATGCTTTTTATGTTGAACTTCATTTTATAGATACTGATTAAGTAGTTCTTGTCGACTGTGCTTGCTTAAATAAGACACTGGAACATCTAATTGTGTTAAGGCTCCTGATTTTCCTTCACTAGCTAAACGGTAAACCGCTCTGGCATAAGCCAGCAGTAAATGGGCTTGATTAAATCGAGGGTGATTAAAACTTAAGCTCAAATCATAAGTAGTAAGCTCTTGATTGTCTGAAAGGGTCCGAATCAGCCGACCCGCTTTGGCTTCCTTTGAAAGCTTGGTCATCTGATCACTCGAAACAAAATTTATATTCCTTTCAACTTGAGAAAGATAATTAGGTAAGGCCTGTACTTGATCATGAATCCTGTCAGGATTCACTCCCTCTTCCAAAACTAGGTAAGCCACTCTTTCTTGATAGTCAGAAAAACGCAAATCAGCACCTTCCCCTTTTAAAATGGCTTGTATACTTTGAGGAGAGGCTTTGATATATACACTTGCTTGGGCTACTCCTTCTATGCCAGCCAGTGTTTCACTCATTTTTTGACTCCATTCATTTTCGATAAAACGATAATTAGTTGCTTGAGGCATCACAGCTTCTGCCAATAATTGATTGATTGTATAAATACCAGGATTCCACCCTACACCCATCACGGCTAATTTATGGTGAACCTGACTGATAGAATCGATCGATTTTAATAAAAGAGCTGGCTTAGCATAAAAATTATATGTATCCACTAAATTAAAATGAGCCGCATATTCCGTTAGATTATCAGGATTGTCCTCAGTAGAACCCCTGCAGACTAGCAAGACATCAATAGACTCTTTAAAGTTAAGTACTTGTTCCATGGGATGAATAGGCAAAGACTGCAAGGCTTGTGGGAAGTCCTGCTTACTTTGCCGGCTAAAGATATGTTGGATAATTAAGTCTTGGTGTTGATCCATAACTTCCATAATAGCTTGACCCACTTGATCGAAACCTGCGATGGCTAAGCGAATTTTTTGCATAGGAACCTCCTTTAATTAAAGTTGCATGATTTTGGTCAGGATCAGATAGAAAGACGTATCCTTATTGCCTAAACCGGTTTTCATTTGGTAATCAGCTTGAATGAGTTGTAAATAAAGCTGACTAAGTTCTCCTATTTGCATGGGTCGACTGGCTTGAAGGGCTAATTTCACTCGATAAGGATGGACAGAGAGTGTTTGAGCTATTTCATCTTGCTTTATTCCTTGCATTTGTAAGAGTTTAACTTGTAAAAATAAGCGAAACTGCGAAACGATTAAGGCATGTAGTTGAATGGGATCGTGCTTCATTAATATTAAGTCTTGATAAATTTGAATCGAGCGATCAAGCTTGCGGGCTAGTATAGCATTGGTCAATTCAAAGACATCTGAAGCTAGGCTGCGTGTGACTAAAGAATTTACCACTTCCAGGGTAACCTTTTGACCACTTTGAGCAAATTGTTTCAACTTCTCCAATTCAGCCACTGCTTGACTCAATTGATAATCTACACGTTGTAACAAAGCCTTTTGAGCTTCTGTAGTCATCTCAAAATCAGCACTTTGAATATAACTTTGAATAAAGGACTGAACAGCCGCTTCTCCTAGAGGAGAAATATTAATATAAGTCGTCTCTTTCAGGAATGCCTTAGTTAATTTTCGCCTTTTATCCACTTGATCATGAGGGACGATAAAAAGAATACAAGTAGCGGGATTAGGATCCTTCAAATAATCCAACAAGCGCTTTGTTTGACCATCAGTCATTTTTTGTTGAGCTTGGCTGTTTAGAAAATCTACTTGGTCCACTATAATGAGGCGTTGGTCGACAAAAAACGAATAACTTTCTGCTTCATCTAAAACAGTGTCAATGGATACTTCATTAGCATCAAAGCTAGAAAGGTCTAGTTCGCCGGCCAAATTTTCAATTTTTTGAGCCAGAGCTTGTCGAAAATTCTGTTGAAGATAGACTTCACTGCCTTGAAGACAGTAAACATTATCAATCTTACCCTGAACTAAAGCCTGTTTTGCCTTTTGAAATTCCATAATGCCCCTCCTCATCCTCTCTCATTAGTGTACCAAATATTTTATGCTTTGTATGCTATAAAGCCTTTTAACTTGCAGGCACTTTCTTGTATAATAGGAATATCATTATAGTCGCAGAAAGGAATTTATTATGCAACCAATCATCGCAATTACTGGTAGTATTACACCCATTCAAAACGACCCTCGATATGCAGCCTTCGATGCTACTTACACCCCTCACTTTTTTGTAGAAGCTATTATTGAAGCGGGAGGGATTCCACTCGTTCTACCCATCAATAACCAATATCCAATTGAAGCCATTATTGACCGTATAGACGGTCTGATCCTAACTGGTGGACAAGATGTGGATCCACGTTTTTATCAAGAAGAACCTCATTTAAAATTAGGATCTTTAAATATCGACCGTGACCACCATGAATTAAAATTAATTAAACATTTTATGCAAGCTGGCAAGCCAATCCTTGGTATCTGTCGTGGTATGCAATTAATTAATGTTCTTCAAGGTGGGAACCTCTATCAAGACCTCAGCTTGTATCCAGAATGGGCTATTCAACACGTGCAAAAATCAGAATTAAACCGTATGACCCACCGGGTTAAAATTGATCCCAATTCCCGTTTAAGTAATTGGATGGGAACTGGTGATTACGTCAACAGTCTTCACCATCAAGCCATTAAAGAGCTGGGTAAAGACTTAAAAGCCATTGCCTGGTCAGGTGACCATCTGGTTGAAGCCATTGAATCCACTGATCCAAATGTGGATATTTTAGCTGTCCAATGGCACCCTGAACTCACTTACAAACATCAAGAAAGCAGTCGAGCTATCTTTAAAGATTTGGTAGAACGGGCTAAAAATAAGCAGTAATTTTTAATTAATCAAACAAAAACGAATCCTGCATAGGATTCGTTTCAGACTGTAGACAAAGTCCTCTAAATCACCAACCTATGGTGATTTAGAGGGCTT